>JAFAHP010000822.1 GCA_019237175.1 Alphaproteobacteria bacterium | reverse complement strand
CAACGGTGAACTGAACGGTTTAGTTCAGAGAGGATGCGCAAGAAGTTCGTAATCGCTGGGATCGTGCTGGTGGCGTCGGTCGTCGGCTACGGCGGCTGGCGCTGGTGGACCGAGTGGCAGTTTCTGCAGTCGACCGACGACGCCTATGTCGCCGCCGACGTGTCGGTGATCAGCCCAAAAGTCGAGGGCTACCTCAAACAGGTCCTCGTCGAGAACAACCAGGCCGTCAAAAAAGGCGACGTTCTATTCGTCATCGATGACAGCGATTTTGTCGCCAAACTGGCTCAGTCAGAGGCCGCTGTTGCGACCGAAGACGCGGCGGTTGCAACCTATGTCAGTCGGCTCGATCTGCAACAGGCGATGATCGCGCAGGCTCAAGCGGCGCTGCAATCGGCCGAAGCCGACCTCGTCCGCACCCAGCAGGATTACAAGCGCTACGCCGCCTTGATGACCACCGATTTCGCTAGTCGCCAGCGTTACGAGCAGGCCCAGGCCGATGCCCGCAAGGCCGAGGCCGAGGCGCAGAGAGGCCGCGCGGCGCTGAGTGCGGCGCAAAGCCAATATGCCGTCCTGGAATCGCAGCGCCGGGAAGAGGAAGCTCGGCGCCAGCAGGCGCGCGCCAATTTGCGGCTCACGAAAAACGATTTTGACAACACGGTCATTCGCGCACCGATGTCGGGTGTGGCCGGCAACCGCGCCGGGCAGATAGGGCAATACGTCAAGGCCGGTACGGTATTGCTGTCGCTGGTGCCGCTGCCGCGGGTTTATGTGACCGCCAATTTCAAGGAAACCCAGCTGACCCGAATGCGGCCGGGACAGCGCGCCGAGATCGCGGTCGATGCCTATCCCGATCACCCGCTGGTTGGCAAGGTCGAGAGCTTTGCCCCGGGCAGCGGCGCCGAATTCAGTCTGCTGCCGCCCGACAACGCGACCGGCAACTTCACCAAGATCGTGCAGCGCGTGCCGGTTCGCATCAAGTTGCCGCGCGGGGGCCCGCTGGCACACTTGCTGAGACCGGGGTTGTCGGTCACCGTTACCATCGACACCCGTGACAAGGGCGAAGCGGTTGCGGCCGACGGCATCGTCGGCGCGGCCGAGGCCAAGCCGGCGTCGGGCCAGCCGGCGCCAGCGCAGTGAGTTGGGCGCCGGGGGTTCTGCGGCGGGCCGGCTCGACGCGCCGCTCGCAGGCCCTGCCAAGCTTCGCGGCGCCGTCAAGACCGGCCGCGGCGGCGCCGCCCGCCGAAACCGGGAGCCAGCCCAGTCTGCGCGATTGGATCGGCATCCTCGCGATGTCGGTTGGGCTGTTTATGGCGATCATGGATGTCCAGATCGTCACCAGCTCGCTGACCCAGATCCAGGGCGGGCTGTCGGCCAGCGCCGACGAGATCAGCTGGGTACAGACCGCATATCTGATTGCCGACGTCGTCATGGTGCCGCTGACCGGGACATTGTCGCGGTTGTTGTCGACGCGTGTGCTGTTCGTCACCGCCACGCTCGGCTTTACCGGGGCGAGCGCGCTATGCGCGACGGCGACCAGCCTCGGCCAGATGATCCTCTATCGCGCTCTACAGGGATTCTGCGGCGGTGCGATTACGCCGAGCGTGTTTCCGGTTGTCTACACTCGGTTTCGCGGCCCGCCGCTGACCAAGCTGATGGTGTTGATCTCGGTCATTTTGAACCTGTCCTCGACCCTGGGTCCGACGATCGGAGGTTTTTTGACCGATACGCTGTCCTGGCATTGGCTGTTTCTCGTCAACATCGTGCCGGGCATCGCGGTTGCCGTCACGGTTTGGCTGTGCATCGACATCGACAAGCCCGACTTTTCGCTGCTGCGCTATTTCGATGTGATCGGGCTGGTGTTGATGGCGACCTTTCTCGGCTGTCTCGAATATGCGCTTGAGGAAGGCCCGCGCTGGGACTGGCTCGATGATGCAACAATCCGCGCCGCGGTCGTCGTCTCGAGTATCACGGCCGGCTTCTTCTTCTGGCGGGTGCTGACCTACCATCAGCCGATCGTCAATTTGCGCACGTTCACCAATCGCAATTTTGCTCTCGGCTCATTCTTTACCTTCCTCACCGGTACCGGCATGTACAGCACCACCTATCTGATACCGCTGTTCTTGGCCCAGGTGCGCGGCTTTAGCGCCCTGCAGATCGGTGAGACGGTGTTTGTCGCCGGGATCGCGCAGCTGGCGATGTCGCCGTTTAGTACCCAGATCGCCCGCCGGATCGATTTACGCCTGATGCTGGCGATCGGCCTCGGTCTGTTTGCCTTTTCGATGTATCTGACCGCGGGGCTTACCAATCAGGCGAGCTTTCCTGAGCTTTTGGTGCCGCAGGTCGTGCGTGGCGTGTCGCTGATGTGCTGTTACCTCCCGGCCAATATGATCGCGCTCGGTACGGTGCCGGCCGACCAGCTGAAGAATGCTTCCGGTCTTTATGGTCTGACCCGCGACCTCGGCGGCGCCATCGCCCTGGCATCGGTCGGCACGATCATGAACAATCGGATGCAATTTCATTGGAACCGCCTGATCGAAGACGTCAACGCGGCCCGGCCGGCGGTGCAACACTTTCTCGACACTCAAAGCGAGCGTCTGGGCGCGCTGATCCCGGGAGACGCGCAGAGCGCCGCTGTCAAGTTACTCGGCGGTCTGGTGCAGCGGGAAGCCCTGGTTTTAACCTACAACGATCTGCTGTTGCTGATCGCCGGGTTCTTTGTTGTCGGCCTCACGCTGATACCGCTGGTGCGCCGCCCGCGCTCAGCCTTTTTCGCCGATAGCCACTGACGTCGAACCGCAGCATTTGACGGCGCGCAAACCGGCTTCGAGGATCGCGACGCGAGCTCTTGGATTGATGAGGAACCCGATCGAGCCCTTCCGTCACCCCGCCGCTTCGCGGTTGCTGCCGCGGGCCGTCCGGCCCGCCCGCGCGCTCGCGCGTGGTTTCACCGCGGTTGCGGCTTGGGCGCGGATGGCGAACGGCGCGCTGCGCCTTGGCGCTGCCGACGTCGTCCCGCTGCTCGACCCTCCAAGCAGGGCGCTTGCATGGCAGGCTCTGACCGAGATGATTTCCACAATCGCGGTACTGGCGGCGGCAGATTTGCAACCCCATACCGGCCTCGACGCACTCGTTGCCCTTGCCGATCGCCTGCGCGAGCGCACCTCGGTGGGCTTACCGCGGCCGGCCCCGCAGTTTGACGGAAACGAACCGCTGCAATTCTTTGTTCTCGAAATCCTGATCCATGACCTGCAGCCGTGCCTTAGCCGCTGGCAGTGGCGCCTCGCGTCATGGAGTGCGGCGGGGCGGCGCCGCGGCGAGTGGCCGCTGCTGGCGATCTGCCGGGGCGATCTCGTCCGCACCCGCGAGCGCCTGATCGAGCGTGGTTGGCAGCTCGGTATTGCGCTTCAACTCCCGGGCCTCGGGCGGCTGCTGCCCGATCGCCCGGCGTCCGTGCCGGCGCTGGTTGCGGTTGACGAACTCGCCCGGGCTGAGACAACCGCCATTACACCGCCGGACGCCGCCACGGTGGAGACGGGTTGGCATATTTACATCGAAGCGGCGACCCGCCTTCCGACACCCGACCTACCTTCGGCTTCGGGTGCCTTGGGCGAAGCGATCGCCGCGCTCGACACTCTCGCCGACGAGACGCGCGCGGCGCTCAAAGCCACGCCGCCGGCACCGAGCGAGTGCGCCGCCGAAACAATTCCGTCGCTCGCGTTCAGGTTGTTGATCGAAGGACTGCAGCCGTTTCTCCTCGAGTGGCGCCCGCGGTACCGCAGATTTTTGGCCTTGGAGCGTTCCGAGGCCAAATGGCGCCGCGCCGATGAATGCCGCGCCGCGCTGATGGCAACGCGCGCCCGCTGTCTGCCGATCGTGGAAGCGATCGGCCGCAGGATCGGCGCGCCCCCCTTGCCCCAATCCGTCGCCAGCATGGCCAAGACCGGGGAAGAGCCTCCGCGGCAGCTGCCTCCGCCTGCGCAGCGTTAGTACCGAGGGACGAATCCCCGGGTTCCGCCAGCGACGAGCGATCGGTCCATAGCCTGGGGCTCGGGGGCGGTGTTTACCCTCAGCTGGATGATCCGTGGTGGTGCGTGTCACGCGGGGTGCGGCAGGCCACGTTCGAGGAGCTGAGCCAGACGACGGGCAAAGGCGGGCGGGTCCGGCAGTTGCTCGCCTTCGACGATCCGCGCCTGATCGAGCAACAGCCAAGCGAACTCGCCGATCTGATCGGAGGCGCCGGCTTCGCCGACGCTGGCGGCGAGCCGCTCGATCAATTTGTGGCGCGGGTTGAGCTCGAGTATGCGTTTGGCGGTTGTGTCGAGCTGGCGATGCTGCTTCAAGAGGCGCTCAAAATGCATGTCCAAATCGCCTTCATCGGCGACAAGGCAAACGGCACTGTCGGTGAGCCGGTCCGAGCTGCGGACGTCTTTGACCGCATCGCCGAGCGCCAATTTGAAGATCGCAATCAAGCCAGCGAGTTTGGGCGGCGGTGCGGGTTTTTCCTGCGGCTGCTCTTCGGGTGGGGTGATCTTATCGAGGTCCACACCACCGCGCGTCGCCGATTTGAATGGCTTTTCTTTGTATTTGCCGATGGCTGGGATCCAGAACTCATCGATCGGATCGGTTAGCAGCAGGACTTCGACGCCGCGCGCACGAAAGCCTTCGAGCTGCGGGCTCCGTTTGACGACGTCGAGATTGTCGCCGGTGATCGTAAAGATCGCCTCCTGTTCCGGTCGCATCGTTTCGACATACTCATCGAGCGAGACGAGCCCGTCGCGTGCCGTCGAGCGAAAGCGGGTCAGCCCTAGCAGCGCCTCGCGCTGTTCCGAATCCTCGTACAGCCCTTCCTTCAGCACTGGGCCGAAATTGTCCCAGAACTTGGCATATTCTTCGGGTGCCTCGGTCGCCTTTTTACCGAGCTCGGTCAGCACGCGGCGGGTCAGCTGCTGGCGCATTCGCGCCACCATCGGGTTCGACTGCAGCATCTCGCGGCTGATGTTGAGCGGCAAATCCTCGCTGTCGACGATGCCTCGTAGAAACCGCAGATAAGCGGGCAACAAGTCGGTATCTTCATCCGTGATGAAGACGCGGCGGACGTAGAGCTTCACCCGCGTCTTGCGCGCCGGATCGAATAAATCGAACGGTTTGGTCGACGGCACGAATAAGAGGTTGGTGTATTCGAGAACGCCCTCGGCCTTGTTGTGAAGACTGAGCCAAGGATCGTCGAAACTGTGGCCGACGTGGTGGTAGAACTCCTTGTATTGCTCGGGAGTGATCTCGCTGCGGGGCCGCGTCCACAATGCCGAGGCGGTGTTGATGGTCTCTTCCTTGCCGTCGTCCTTCAGCACAATCGGCAAGCCGATATGGTCAGAATAGGTGTGGACGATCCGGCGCAGGCGGGCCGGGTCGAGGTATTCGTCCTCTCCTTCGCGGAGATGGACGATGATCGCCGCCCCACGTCTTGCGTTTTCGAAGGGTTCGATGGTGAATTCGCCCTTGCCGTCGGAGGCCCAGCGCCAGCCCTCGGTCTCGCCTGCCTTGCGCGCGAGGACCTCGACCTTTTCGGCAACCATAAAAGCGGAATAAAAACCGACGCCGAACTGCCCTATCAGGCTCATATCCTTGCGGGTGTCACCCGACAACTGGCTCATGAACGCCGCTGTCCCGGAACGCGCGATGGTGCCGAGATTCTCGATCAGTTCGTCGCGGTTCATGCCGACGCCGTTGTCGGCGACGGTCAAGGTTCGGGCTTGTTTATCGGGGGTCAGAACCACCCGGTAATCGGTCTCGCCCTCGGCCAATGCCGGCTCGGTCAAAGCAGCATAGCGCAGCCGGTCGCAAGCGTCCGAGGCGTTGGAGATCAGTTCGCGCAAAAAGATTTCTTTTTCGCTGTAGAGCGAGTGCGCGACGATATCGAGAAGGCGGCTGACTTCCGCCTGAAAGCTTCTTGTTTCCTGGCTCATGGTCTGCGGTCGCTGGCCTAGATTTCCCCCGCATATGTAGAGCAATGCCCGCCGGCGCAAGATCACCGGGCGATTCCCGACAGCCGGCTTGTGGTGGTGCTGCCCGCGAAAGCGAGCACCCAGGGACGCCTCACCGCGGTTTGCTCTTGCCATCTCGCCCATGCCACATATACCTGTGGCATGGGTATGTTCAGCCCCGCTCCGCGGCTTGTCGCGGTCCTCGGGCCGACCAACACCGGCAAGACGCATCTCGCGATCGAGCGTATGCTCGGCCATAAGAGCGGGATGATCGGGTTTCCGCTGCGCCTCTTGGCGCGCGAGAATTATGATCGCATCGTCAAATTGCGCGGCGCCCGGACCGTGGCGTTGATCACCGGCGAAGAAAAGATCGTCCCGCCAAACCCGTCCTATTTTGTTTGTACCGTCGAATCGATGCCGCTCGACCGGTCGGTCGACTTTCTCGCGGTGGACGAGATCCAGCTCTGCGCCGATCCGGAGCGCGGCCACGTCTTTACTGCGCGGCTGCTGCATGCGCGCGGCTCGGCAGAAACCATGTTTCTTGGCGCCGACACGATCAAGCCGCTGATGCGGCGTTTGGTCCCCGAATTCGAGCACATCAGCCGACCCCGGTTCTCGACCCTCGTCTATACCGGGCACAAAAAGGTGACGCGCCTGCCGCGGCGCAGCGCCGTCGTTGCCTTCGCCGTGGCCGACGTATTTTCGTTGGCCGAGCTGATCCGACGCCAACGCGGCGGCACGGCGGTCGTGCTCGGCGCGCTTTCGCCGCGGGCACGCAACGCCCAGGTCGGGATGTTCCAAGCCGGTGAAGTCGATTACCTCGTGGCCACCGACGCGATCGGCATGGGCCTCAACATGGATCTCGACCACGTCGCCTTCGCGCGTACGGCGAAGTTCGACGGCCGCGGTCCGCGCCGGTTGACGGCCGCCGAACTCGCTCAGATCGCTGGGCGCGCGGGGCGCCACATGAGCGACGGCACCTTTGGCACCACTGCCGAGCAAGGGCCGCTCGATCCCGAAATCATCGAGGCGGTCGAGACCCATCGCTTTGATCCGTTGACCCGGCTGAACTGGCGCAACCTGCGGTTACGCTTCGAATCAATCGACGCGTTATTAAAAAGCCTTGATCAGCGGCCTTCGCTCCCGGGGCTTGTGCAGGCGCGAACGGCTGACGACCATCGCGCGTTGCAGGCGCTCGCCCGCAGTCGCGCGGTGGCCGAACTTGCCAACAACCGGGCGGCTGTGCGGCTTCTGTGGGAGGTCTGCCAAATCCCGGATTTCCGCAAGGTCATGACCGACACCCACACGCGGTTGTTGGCGCATATCTTTACTCGTCTCGCCGGGCCGGAGGAGCAGCTGCCAACCGAATGGATTGCCGGGCAGATCCGCAATCTCGACCGTGCCGACGGCGATATCGACACCCTAATGGCGCGGATCGCCCATATCCGCACCTGGACCTACATCACCCATCGCAGCGATTGGGTGCGGGATGCCACCTGTTGGCAGGAGCAAACACGCGGGATCGAGGACCGGCTGTCGGACGCGTTGCACGACCGAATCACCCAACGCTTTGTCGATCGCCGCGCGGCTTTTTTGGTGCGCCGCCTTGCCTCCGACGACGAATTGATCGCATCGGTATCGGCTGCGGGTGAAGTCCGTGTCGAGGGCGCCTATGTCGGCCGTCTCGATGGGCTGCGGTTTGTCCCGGACGCGATCGACGGAATTGAAATGCGGATGGTCAATGCCGCTGCCAACCGGGTGCTGCGCAGCGAGATTGGGGTACGCGCCCGTGGGCTCGCCGCCGACGCGGACCCCGCATTCGCGATCGACGCCACGGGTCAGCTGCGATGGCGCGGGGGAGTGGTTGGACGGCTGGTTCCCGGTGAGCGGATGCTGACCCCGCGCGTCGAGGCGGTCGCCGGCGATTTTGTCGAGGGCGAGGCACGCGAGAAGGTTCGCCAGCGGCTGGCGGGATTTGCCCGCGCCGAAATTGAGCGCAGGCTTGCGCCGTTATCGACGCTCTTGGATCTGCCGCTGAGTGGGATCGCCCGCGGCCTCGCTTTTCAGCTGGCCGATGCGCTCGGGACCCTACCGGCGAGCACTGTGTCACGCGAGATTGCGGGTCTCGATCGTGTTAACCGCGCAGCGATGAGCCGGTTGGGTGTGCGCTTCGGCACCGAAACCATCTATGTCGAGCCCCTGTTGCACGCCGACGCGGTACGATTTCGCGGCCTGTTGTGGGCGGTGCGGCACGGGCAAGGCGTACCCGCGTTGCCGGGGGCGCGCCGGCTCGCCCGGGCAATCAAGGCCGATTCCTCGGTGCCGGCGTCATTTTATGCCGCAATTGGCTATTTCGTGGCGGGCGGGCTGGCGCTGCGCGCAGACCGGTTGGAGCGGCTGGCCAGGAGGGCCCGCCAGCTCTCGAGAGCCGGGCCGTTCGCCGCAGATCACCGTTTGGCAGCAATTGCCGGGATCGAAGGCGATGCGCTGCGCCGATGGTTGATGGCGCTGGGTTATCGCGCCGTTATCGACGGTGGAATGGAAACCTTTGTTTTGCGGCCGCGCCGGCGCGGCGATAGCGCCCGGCGCGAGGTGCCCCGCCCCCAGCGCGAGGGACACCCTTTTGCCAAACTGCGGGAACTGAAACTCGCGTGAGCGAGGATCATCGCAGTCCCTCCGGATCGAATCGTCGGCTCGACCAGTGGCTGTGGTTTGCCAGGCTGGTCAAGACCCGATCTTTGGCGGCGCGCTTGTGCGCCGCCGGCGTGGTGACGCTCAACGGCCTGCCGGTTCGTAAGTCCAATCGAATTATCCGCGTCGGCGATGTTGTTGTCGCACCGCAGGGGGCCTACCAGCGGACCGTGCGGGTCGTGGCGATGGGCACGCGCCGTGGTCCGGCGATCGAGGCGCGGCAATTGTACGAGGAGGTCGCCACACCGGCACGCCTGGCGGAGGCCGCATTGCCTTGGGAGCCGCTGCTGATCGAGGCCGGCGGCAAGGACTGACCCTCTGCCGCCATTTTCCAGGGGCGGAGCAGGTTCGTTCGGCCACCCCGCCCGGGTTTTTTGATTTGATCGGTTGCCAAAAACGGGGCGTGGGTGCTTTCGTGAGGCCGGCAGAAATCCTCGACCGCTTCCAAAATCGGGGCTTTAAACTCCGGTCGGGCAGCGATGCCTCAAGGCAGAACAATCATGCGGATGCGGAGCACGGCCGCGATCGTTTGATCATCGATTGGGATTTCTTCTTCTGGGTTGTACATCTTTAACTTGAGCGGCCCAAGGCCGTCACCGATTACGACGGCGGCGTCCGCCGTGGCGTCGCGGCGCACGAGGAAAGCGATATCGCCCATCGCGACCGGCGTATGCGGCTCGGTATAGGCTACGGAACCGGGCTTCAGCAGAAAACCGAGGCGCTGCGAGTAATTTCGGACAAGGAATACTCCTGCATCCGGAGAGAAGAATTCCGAGATGGCAAACCGATCGACCATTTGA
>JAFAHP010000637.1 GCA_019237175.1 Alphaproteobacteria bacterium | reverse complement strand
CTGAGCTTTGACGGCCGCTGCGAGGCGGCGTTCAAATTTTATGAGAAGGTGCTGGGCGGCAAAATCGTCGCGATGATGACCTTCGGCGAGACGCCGATGAAGGACCAGATGCCGGCGGACTGGCACGGCAAGATTGCCCATGCCCGGCTGACGGTCGGCGACGCGGTGCTGATGGGCGGCGATCCGCCGCCTCAGCACTATCAGCTGCCGAAAGGGATTACGGTGACGCTCGCGACCGGCGACCCCGCGGAGGCGGAGCGGGTGTTCGAGGCGTTGTCTGAAGGCGGCATGGTGACAATGCCGATCGCCGAGACCTTCTGGGCGCGACGCTTTGGCATGCTGACCGATCGGTTCGGCATCCCGTGGATGATCAACTGCGAGCGCCTTCAGGTCTGACCGGCACGGCGTCGTGCCGAGCACGCGGCTGGCCGCCGGCACAGCCGCGTGTCATCCTCCCCGTTGCAGCGTCGTATGCCGCCGATGATGCCGCTTCCGAGGCCATCCGACGGCTCGGCGGCGCCACAGCGGAGGGGAGGATGGATGGAAGAAGACGTGCTCGGTCTGCGACCTGAGGCCTTTTCCAAGCTGGATGACGAAGACGACGAGATTTTCTACGAGCCGCCGCGACTCGTTTGTCACATCGATGACGGTGCCATCGCCGCGCTGACCCAATTTTATCGCCAAATCCTGCCGGCAGGCGGCGTATTGCTCGATCTGATGTCGAGCTGGGTCAGCCACCTGCCGCCTGAGATCGCCTATGCCGAAGTGATCGGCCACGGGATGAACGCCGAGGAACTCGCCGCCAACCCACGCCTGTCCCGCTGGTTTGTACAAAACTTCAACCGCGACCCGGTGCTGGCGCTGCCCGATAACACCATCGATGCAGCGATGATCTGTGTCTCGATCCAATATCTGCAGCGCCCAATCGAATTGTTAAGGCAGGCCGCGCGGGTTCTGCGGCCCGGCGGTCCGATCGTCATCAGCTTTTCGAACCGCTGCTTTTGGACCAAGGCGGTTGCGGTCTGGCGCGCGCTCGATGATGACGGCCACGCTCATCTCGTCGAGCACTATCTGCGCCACGCCGGATTTACCCAGATCGAGACCCATCGCCTCGCCGAATGGGTCGAAGATGTCTGCGACCCGATGATCGCGGTGGTCGGCCGCGCGCCGGCAACCTGCTGATCGCAGGACCTCGCAACGGCTTGATGCGGGCGTGCGAAAAGGATACGGGTGGTCAACCAGCGGCTGACGATGTCGCGTAATTGTGAAGGGGGGTGCGCCATGGCACCGCAAGCGAGCGACGCTCACCTCGTCGTGACCGATGAGCCCGGGGCCGAGGCCGAGGCGGTGGTCCGCGACGGGCTCAGCGCCTACAATTTCGAGAAGGCGGGTTATCGCGATCATCGGCCGCTGGCGATCCTTGCCCGCGACCCCGGGACCGGAGAGGTGGTCGGCGGTCTGCTGGGCCGCACGTCGTTTGGTCTGCTTTACGTCGAGCGCTTCTTCCTGCCCGAAAAGCTGCGCAAGCAGGGGCTCGGAACCCGGATCCTCAAGGCGGCCGAAGAGGAGGGCAGACGGCGTGGATGCAGCCGGGCGTTGCTGACCACGCTGTCGTTCCAGGCGCCGGGTTTCTACGAGCGCGTGGGCTGGGAGGTGCTCGCCCGGATCGACTGCAACCCGCCGGGCCATACCCGGTTTCTAATGACCAAGGCTTTGGCGAATTGATGAGCCGGGGGGCGCCAGCGGCTGGCCGCAGCGCGCCTTATTGGTGATCGCGGATTGCGTCGATCACCAGCTTGATAAAGCCGTCCATCGCGGCCGGATCGGTCCAGCGCAGAACGGCGACGAGGTCGTTCTGCGGATCGATCCAGGTCAGGTTGCCGCCGGCGCCGCGCGCGCAGAAGCTTGCCGCCGGGGCACTCGGGTAGAGTGCCCGATCGGTGTTGAGCCACCACAGATAACCGTATTGGGGGAACAGCGCGCAGGGCTGGAGCATCCGGTCGGTCCATGCCTCCGACAAAATCCGGCGGCTCCCCCACATGCCGCGGCGCAATATCATCAGGCCGATCCGCGCCTGATCGCGCGCCGAGATAAACACGCCGCCACCCCAATGACCGCCGCCGGAAACCGATTGGACGCGGCGCCCGTCGATCTCCACCCACGCGTTGCGGTAGCCGTGCCATTCCCATGTCCGCGAGGCGCCGATCGGTTCCATCACCAGTTCGCGAAAGATCTCCGGCAACGGCCGCCGCCACAACCGGAGCAATGCGAGGGCGAGCCGGTTGACGCGCACATCGTTGTATTCCCAGAAGCCACCAGGCGGTTGCAGGTCGCGGTGAGTGCCCTTGGGCGCGGCACTCGGCCGCAGCGCCGAGGCGCGGTTGCGATCGACCATATCGGGCTTGTCCCACAGCACCCCCTCCCATTCGGAAGTCTGCTGCAGCAAGTGGTGCCAGGTGATCGCATGGTTGTGCGGCGGGTCGAAGCCGCCGTCATCGACGGTGCGGCGGACCGGTTCGTCCAGCTCTGCAATCAACCCCCGATCCCAGGCGAGACCGGCGAGAATCGACAGATAGCTCTTGGCGACGCTGAAGGTCATATCGACCCGCGTTGTATCGCCCCATTCAGCGACGATTTCGCTGCCGCGCAAGAGGAGCCCGTTCGGCCCGCCGCGCGGCCGCACCGGACCCAAGGTTTCATTCCAGGGCGGCTCTTCGCTGAAATCGGACATCACCATCGCAGCGAGATCGCGCTTCCACGGCGTTTCTCGCTCGGCTGCATGGCGCGCCGCGGCGGCAAGGCCGACCGGATCGAGCCCGGCTGCGGTGGCCGGGCGGGTCTGCCAAAGGGCGGGATGGGGCGGCGGAAAGGTAGACATGGGAGCAGTTCCGTCAGGGTTTATCGGGCTTGATTTTTCGGACTATTCGTACGACCTCGTTATCAAACGGGTGGGGCGCCGCAGCCGCGGTCGGCTTGCAACTCGGCGGACGAGCCTGATAGAACGCTCGCTTGTCCGCTTTCCGAGGTCGTCGATATGGGTTCGTTTAGCCTGATGCACTGGATTGTGGTCCTGGCCATTATCCTGATCTTGTTCGGCGCCGGGAAGCTGCCCCGGGTAATGGGCGATTTTGCCAAGGGCATCAAGGCGTTCAAAGCGGGAATGAAGGAGGAGGAGGACGAGGCCGAGGCGACCGCGCCTCCCCAGGTGCCGCCCCCTGCCGCCGCGGCCGGTACCGCGACGCCGGCCGGCACCGCCGACCGGACGCACGAACGGGTGTAAAGAATTCGTTCGGCTCGGTGCGACCGGGGGACTGCATGGTCTCGGGTTCTTCCTTCGCGACATAGGGCCAAATCGGCTTTGATCATCGAATCTAACAAAGCCATGATTATTGCAGGAGCACCCGGACGCCGTGCGACGACCTCTGCCAAACGCGGCGGCCATCAGCCTGTGGCGACACTTTCTGTTCTACCTAACCTAATTCGTCGCCCCGGGAAAGCGGGGCCCAGAGCCCGCCCCGGGCATGAGCAGGGGGCAAGCGACTGAAATCCCAGCCCCCGGGCTTAGCACCGGCGGGCTTTTGCTCACCTAACCCGGGGCCGCTTGCGCGGGAACGACGGAAACTCGGGCCGGCCAAAGGCCTGTGTGAAAGCATTTCCGGTGTGAAAGCATTTAAAGCATTAAATGTATCATTCCGTCAGAATTGCGTGGTTTGCTCACGGCATATCGGCCGGATGACACGGCCGGTTCCGAAACTC
>JAFAHP010000527.1 GCA_019237175.1 Alphaproteobacteria bacterium | reverse complement strand
CTCGACAGCGAGCAGCCGCCCAACGCCAACAACAATCCCAAAGCTGACAAGATTGCAGCGCGCCGCATCCCAACCTCCCCAACCAGACAACGCAGATCTGCGCCGCACCTATGGAACGGTCGGCTTCGTATTCGGTCTTGCCGCCATCGACAGTCCCAATCGGGACGCGGTACCTCAGCGACCGAGCAATGCCATCAGTTCGCGCCATTCGCGCGGCGACAGCCCGCTGTCCGGTTGGGTGACGCTTTTGCCCGCGAGGAGACGGCGGATTACCGCGAGCCCGGTCGCGGAGATCGCGGCCGCATTCATTCGATATTCGAGAAAGGCCGCATAGGTCATCGGGACCCAGCGCTCCAGCGTCCTCAGCATAACCTCGGCGTATGCGCGGATTTCGTATTGCGCATGCGGATCGCCGCGGAGCGACAGGAAATGCATTAGATTGTGCAAGTCGGTTTTCCAATACCATTGCGTGTAAAAACCAAGGGTGAGATTTAGGCGGGCGAGTTCGCGGGCGAGGCCGGTCCGCTGCGGATCGAGCAATTCGCCAGAGGCGTCCTCGTTCAATAGCTCGACATAGCCGGCATAAGCACGCTCGGCCTCCTTGCGCAATAAAGCGAGTACGCGCTGCGCTATCTCACCTTCCAGTATCTTGCCACGCCCCTGACGGTTAATAGTTGCCTGAGCGGCCAAATGCTCAGCAGAGGGGATATAAAATTCTTTGTCGAGAATCGAATAGCGCGCCGAATATTCGTTGACGTTGGCGGTGCGGTGGCGGATCCATTGCCGTGCGACAAAGATCGGCAGCTTCACGTGATATTTGATTTCGCACATCTCAAATGGCGTCGTATGGCGATGCCGCATCAGGTAGTTGATGAGCCCCGCGTCCTCGTTGACCTTGCGGGTGCCGCGGCCAAACGACACCCGGGCCGCCTGAACAACGGCGGCATCGTCACCCATATAGTCGATAACGCGAACAAAACCGTGATCGAGGACCGGCAGCGGCTTGAAGAGGACCTCCTCCAAAGCCGGTACCGTAGCGCGCAACGTCTGTTGGCTTGCGCCTCGCTGGGTCGCGATGTCGACCTGTTGCCGTGATGTCAGCCGCATCCCGCATCTCCTTGCCGAAGAGAGATTAAGAGCGAGCGGCTGCCGCAATCAAACGCGCCCGAAATATGCCGCGCCCCCAAGCGCCGCCGACCCCCCTTGCCCATGCCCGTTGGCTGTGTGATTCGTTCCAAGGGCGCATACCCGCGGCGCGAAGGAGCCGCATCTCCGATGGGTGGAGACGCTCGGTTGTGTGCGGTCGGTCAGCACCCGGCCGCCGGGATTGCGTTCCCGTAACGGCCCGCTTATATCTCGCCTGTCGGATTGACCGACTATGGCGATACACGGCTTACGGAATAGGCGTTGCGGACCCGGGGGCAGTACCCGGCGCCTCCACCAGATCCCGCTTTTTCCGCGGGGGCGAAACAGGCTCGACGCGCGTGGTAAAGGTAAGATCCGTCGCCCGGCATGATACCGCCGTTATCGGGTCAAAATCTAAGTGCGAACGACAACTTCGCAACTGAGGCGCTTGCAGCCTAACCCTGAACGGGTGACAGCCTAAAGCAAATCGCGGTTCGAGGGGCACCGGGCAACAGAAGCCCCTCACTTCTTCACCGCCGCCGACTTTAGCGAGCCCAAAATGGCCCAGGATCTGTTCCAATACGAAAAAATGGTCGAGACGGCGCTGCGCGGGGTCGTCCGCGAGGTCATGAACCGCACGGCGCGTGATGGCCTGCGCGGCGGTCATCATTTTTATATCAGCTTTCGAACCGGTGCTGGCGGCGTGGCGTTGCCGCCACAACTCTTGGCCAAATTTCCGGAGGAAATGACGATAGTGCTGCAGCACCAATTTTGGGGTCTCGAGGTCGACGACCACGCTTTTTCGGTAACGCTGAGTTTTTCGGGAAGGATGGAGCGGTTGACGGTCCCGTTTGCCGCGATCACTGCCTTTGCCGATCCTGCGGTTCAGTTTGGCCTGCAATTTCAAGCGTCTGCCTCGGTATCCGAGGCGACGGAAGCGGCGGTTCCCGCGGCATTGCCGGAACCGCTGCCGGTCGGCGAGAATCAGCGAGCAGAGCGCCCGGCCGCGGAAATTGTCACCCTCGACCGATTCCGCAAACGCTAGCCCCCGCTTGACGCTGGGTTGCGAACGGCGATCCTGCGGCGGAGTTCGATCGCGGAGGAGGTGGGTATGAGCAATTTCGCTTACCACGAGCTTTTCCCGCTCGGTGCGGACGATGCGCCCTATCGAAAGCTGACCAGCGAATATGTCACCGCCGCCCAATTCGAGGGCCGGCGGATCGTCAAGATCGAACCGGAGGCGCTGACCTTACTCGCGGCTCAGGCATACGTCGATTCGGCGCATCTGTTACGCCCCGGCCATTTGGCAGCGCTGCGCGCGATCCTCGACGACCCCGAGGCCTCGTCCAACGACAAGTTCGTGGCGTTGGATCTCCTTAAAAACGCCAACATTGCGTCTGGTAAAATCCTGCCGATGTGTCAAGACACCGGCACCGCGATCGTTATGGGTAAAAAGGGCCAACAAGTGTGGACGGGAGCCGACGACGCTGCGGCGATCTCGGCCGGAATCCGCCAGACGTATACCGAAACCAACCTGCGATACAGCCAATTGGCGCCGTTGTCGATGTATGAGGAGGTCAATACCGGCGACAATCTCCCAGCGCAGATCGACCTCTTTGCCGAACCCGGCGACGAGTACAAATTTCTATTCGTCGCCAAGGGCGGCGGTTCCGCCAATAAGAGCTTCCTGTATCAGCAGTCGAAAGCAGTTTTGAACCCGAAATCACTCCTCAAATTTCTCGACGAGAAGATCCGCACTCTCGGGACTGCGGCGTGCCCGCCTTATCACCTGGCGATCGTGATCGGCGGTACTTCGGCCGAAATGACGCTGAAGACGGTCAAGCTCGCCAGCTGCCGCTATCTCGACAGCCTCCCGGCGGAAGGCAACCGCTACGGACAAGCCTATCGCGACCACCGCTTTGAGGAAGAGGTGCTGGAGCTGACGCGGCGGCTCGGAATCGGGGCGCAATTTGGCGGCAAATATTTCTGCCACGACGTGCGGGTCATCCGGCTGCCGCGTCATGGCGCCAGCCTGCCGATCGGGATCGGTGTCTCGTGCTCGGCCGACCGCCAGATCTTGGGCAAGATCACCGCTGACGGCGTCCTTCTCGAAGAACTCGAGACCAATCCCGCGCGCTTTTTGCCCGACGTCGAAGATTCAGCTTTGGGCGGTGAGGTCGTCGCGATCGACCTGAACCAACCGATGTCCGAGATCCGAGGTACATTGTCAAAATACCCGATCAAGACGCGGCTCAGCCTAACCGGGCCCCTGGTGGTCGCACGCGACATTGCCCACGCGAAATTGCAGGAACGGCTCGATCGGGCCGACGGTTTGCCGGATTACGTCAAGAGCCATCCGATTTATTACGCCGGCCCTGCCAAGACGCCGGTGGGCTATGCCTCGGGTTCGTTTGGGCCTACCACCGCCGGCCGGATGGACAGCTATGTCGATGCGTTCATGGCCGCGGGCGGGAGTTTCGTCACACTGGCCAAAGGCAATCGCGGTGCCGAAGTGCGCGATGCGTGCCGCAGGCACGGCGGGTTTTATTTAGGGTCGATCGGCGGGCCCGCGGCGCGGCTCGCCCGCGACTGCATCCGCAAGGTCGAAATCCTCGAATATCCCGAACTCGGCATGGAGGCGGTCTGGCGGATTGAGGTCGAAAACTTCCCGGCCTTCATCGTCATCGACGACAAGGGCAACGACTTTTTCGACGCGCTGACTTGAAGCGCGCTCGTGCCGGGCAGGATGCGGAGACCTTCCGATTGCCGCAGGACGCACTGCTCGACGCGCTGATCAACGGTGAAAAGGGCGCCTGGGAAGCGTTTGTCAGACGATACGCCGGTCTTGTGGTCGCCGCCGTTCGCGGTATTGCGCGCGAGGCTGGCGACGTCGAGGATCTGACGCAGGAGGTGTTTTTGCGCCTGTGTCGCAACGATTTTCGTCTGTTGCGCAGCTATGATCCGGCACGCGCCGGTCTGTCGACCTGGATCACGATTGTTGCGCGCAGCACGGCGCGCGACGCATTGCGCCGTCATCGGCCGGTCGTGGTGCCGATAGAGGCAGTGCCCGAGGCGCAGCTTTCGGTCGATGCGGTCGAGCCCGTTCGCAAGCTGAAGCTCCCAGAGGCATTGCTATCGCCGCGCCAACGCGAGATCCTGTCGATGCTTTACGACAAAGAGATGGAGGTGGCGGAAATCGCTGCGCAGCTCGGCATCGACCGGCAAACCGTGCGCAGCGCTCATCACAAGGCGATGATCAAATTGCGTGCTTACTTCAGGGCGGAAGCGGAATGAACATTCAAACCATGAAGTTGTGGGGATACCCAGACGGCTTTCCGCGTAAATTTTCGCGGAGAGCGCTGCGATGAGCCGAACCGACAGCAGAATGGACGAACCGCCGGATTTCGAGACCGGTCGGACCTTATGGCAGCGTTGCCGCCAGATCGAGGCGCCTGCCGACGAGGCCGAGCGCTTTCTCGATCTGGCCGCCCTGGCGGACGGGACGCTCGATGAAGACGATCACGAACGCGTCGGCGCCGCGCTCGCAGGTAACCCGATCGCACTCGCGGACGTTGCCGCAGCGCGGGCGCTTTCCGCCGCACCGATCGCAATGCCCCCTCACATAGGGCCGATCATCGAGCGCGCCATTGCGATCCTCGAAACACCCGCCGAGCGTGGCAGTGTGGTTTCGCTACGGCGTCCGCCTTCCGGGCGGGCGGTTCTTCACGCGCTTGCGCAATGGGGCAGCCTTGCGGCGGCGATCGCATGCGCCGGCTGGCTCGGTTTTGCGATGGGCAGCGGGGCGTCGCAAAACCTGAGCCAGACGGGAGAGGTGACTCAGATCAGCGACGAAAATTCGCTGCCCGAACTGCTCGATCCGTCTGCCGGCTTGTTTCGCGATTTCGGCACCGGACAACAATCATGATGCTCGCCGACTCGGCCACGCATAGCGGGGGCCGGCAGCATTGGTGGAAAGTGCTGCTGGCGGTGTCGCTGGCCCTCAACCTGTTCTTCGTCATCGGCGCGTTGTGGATCCGGATGCAGGCGCCACCGCCGCTCTTGACCCCCGAAGACCGGCTCGAGCACGTAGCCGGGGACCTCGACCTCGACAATTATCAGCGGCAAGCTTTTGTCAAATACTCAAAAGCCATGCGCAGCCTATTCCGAACCATGCACCAGGCGGTGCAGCCATTGATGTCGAGCGCCTGGACCGAGATGGCCCAGCCCAAGGCCGATGAAGCCAAGATCATGCAGCTTTTCGACCAGGCGGCACAGCAGCGGCGAACGCTCGCCCATGACATGACGACGGCGACCTTGTCGTTTCTAGCCACCTTGTCGCCAGAGCAGCGCTCCCGGTTCGTCAAAGAGATGCATCAGCGGCCCCGACCGTGGTCGCCGCC
>JAFAHP010000470.1 GCA_019237175.1 Alphaproteobacteria bacterium | reverse complement strand
AATGCGCAATGCGCGGGTTTGCACTGCGCGGCGATCTGCCACAATCTCCCCGCTTGGGGAGGAGGGCACGACATGATGTTCGGCCTCAGCGGACGCGCCACCCGGAATTTCCTGGGTCTCCTGGTCCTGATGCACTTCATTCTTTTTGTCGACCGCGTCAATCTGGCCGCCGCGGCACCGGTGATGCAGAAGGATTTGGGGCTTAGCAATATCGCGCTCGGCATCGCCTTCTCGGCCTTCAATTATTCCTACGCCCCTTTTCAGCTGGTCGGCGGCTGGTTTGCCGATCGCTTTGGCGCGCGCCGCACATTGACCGTCTGCGGACTGGCGTGGTCGATCACGACGATGGTAACGGCGGCAGTGACCGGCCTCGCTTCGCTATTCGCGGTGCGTTGCGTACTCGGCATGGGGGAGGGCGCGACGTTGCCGGCAGCGACCCGCGCGCTGTCGAAGTGGACATCGCTGGCAGCGCGCGGCACCGCGGTCGGCATCACCCATGCCGCCGGACGTCTTGGCGCCGGCACGTCGGCGCCGATCGTCGCCTTGTTGATCACTTGGTTCTCGTGGCGATTTTCATTCTTCGCCCTCGGCGCCGTGTCGACAGTTTGGGCGGCGCTGTGGTGGTGGCAGTTCCACGAGGACCCGCGCCAGCATCCCCGCATCACCCGAGCCGAGCTGGCGGAATTACCGACCACCGAAGCCACATCCAAGACAGGTTCCGGCCCGGTGCCGTGGCGGCGCCTCGTCCCGCGGGTGGCGCCGTTGATGATCATTTACTTCTGTCAGGGCTGGACCGGCTGGCTCTATGTCACCTGGATGCCGTCCTTGTTCCAAAAAAACTACGGTCTCGATCTGAAGAAATCTTCGCTGTTTTACGCGGCGATGCTTTTTTCCGCGATGATCGCCGAATTGCTCGGCGGCGTCGTCACCGACTATCTGCTGCGCCGCACCCGGCGCCTGCCGATCGCACGCTCGGCGCTGATCGCCGGCAGCTGGTGCCTTGCCGTGGCTGGGCTGGTCCCGGCGATCTTTATCCACGAACTGGCCATCGGGTTGGCCGGTTTCACGGTCGCGTTGTTCTTTCTCGGCTTCGCGATTTCGCCGCTGTGGACCGCGACAATGGACATTGCACCCAATTACGCTGGTTCTGCGAGTGCCTTGATGAACGCCTCCGGCGCCGTCGCCGGAATCTTGTCGCCGGTGGCATTTGGTTGGATCCTAACCAGGACAGGCAGCTGGACGACGCCATTCGGTTTTTCCGTCGGTCTATTGCTGTTTGCGATCGTCATGACCCGCTGGATCCGGCCGGAACGCCCGATCGAAGATCTGCCGCGAGTTGGCCGGCTGGCGATCGCGGGGGAGTGATGCAATGTGCGTACAGGCGGATGCGGGCCGACGCTGCTTCTGCCACAATCGTATCATCGACCGCAGCCAGCCATTCGAGGAACCAACGCCATGCTCGACCAGCCCATGACCAGCAAGATGACCGCGGAGAAGGACGGGGCGATCGGTCGCCTGATTTTCAACAACCCGGCCCGGCACAATGCCGTATCGCTCGAAATGTGGGAGGCGGTAGCGCGCATCGTCGAGGATTTCGAGCACGACGACGCGATCCGGGTCATCGTTGTCAGCGGCGCCGGCGGGCGCGCTTTTGTTTCCGGCGCGGACATCTCCGAATTCAAGGAACGGCGCGCCTCGGAAGAGGCGGCGGCCGCCTATGCAAAAATTTCCGAGGGCGCCCGCCTGCGCCTGCAGGAGACGCTAAAGCCGACGATCGCGATGATTCGCGGTTATTGCATCGGCGGCGGGGTCGGCACCGCGCTTGCCTGCGACCTGCGGATCGCAGCCGAGGGCTCGAAATTCGGCATCCCGGCGGCAAAGCTCGGTCTCGGTTACGCTTATGACGGGATCAAGAAGCTGGTGGATTTGGTCGGCCCGGCTTATGCGCGCGAGATCTTTTTTACCGCACGCCAATTCACCGCCGAGGAGGCGTTGCGGATGGGACTTGTCAACCAGGTCGTGCCGGATGCGGAACTGGAGGATTATGTCAACAACTCCTGCGCGATGATCGCGGCCAATGCGCCGTTGACCGTGCAGGCCGCCAAAGTCGCCATCCGCGAGGCTTTGAAGGACGAGTCCGCGCGCGACCTGGCGCTGTGCAAGCGGCTGGTCGACGAATGCTTTGCCAGCGCCGATTATACCGAAGGCCGCACCGCCTTTATGGAAAAGCGCAAACCCCTGTTCCACGGGCGATAGCGCGAGGTCATACCGAGCGTAGCGCAGCGACGAAGTAATCTCGTCTGAAACCGAGCCCGGGCGCGAGATTGCTTCGCGGAGTTTATCCTCGGGCCGCGCGGAAGCGCGGACCCGGGGGCTCGCGATGACAGGTTACTCGGATGTTTAGATTTAGACAATATTGTGTATATATTTTGACAAATACCGGACACAGCGTACTCTACACTGGCGTGACCAACGACCTGAAGCGGCGAGTTTATCAGCACCGCGAGAAGATGTTGCCGGGTTTCACGAAGCGCTACAATGTCACGAAGCCGGTTTACTACGAATGTACCCAGGACGTGCGGGGCGCTATCGCCAGAGAAAAGCAAAATAAAGCAGGTTCTCGACGAAAGAAGATAGCGTCCGTCAGTCGTTTCAATCGCCCTATCCAGATAGGACAGGTTCTCTTAATATTCTT
>JAFAHP010000059.1 GCA_019237175.1 Alphaproteobacteria bacterium | reverse complement strand
CCCACCGAGCTGTCCCAACAATAGTGGAACCGTCACCGGCATGTGGACCAAGGGTAATGTCCAAGCAATCCTTGGGCAGAATGTGAACGCAGGCGACTTTGACGCGCTGGTGGACGCGCTCGAATCTAATACCGCCTATGCCAATATCCATACGACAGCATTCCCAGCGGGCGAGATCCGCGGCCAGGTTTACGAAAGCAAACAGGATCAGAACCAGAATCAGCATTAAAGCCTGATCGAGGAATGTGAGATAACAAGTTCTGGTTGTCATTGCGAGGAGCGGAGCGACGAAGCAATCTCGATTCGCGGAGCACGAGATTGCTTCGCTACGCTCGCAATGACGATCACTTTTGATCGCAGCAATTTCGCGTTCTCCACGCCGGCGCGCGTCCCGTGGCCAAGTTCGTCGTCAGCCCGCTGTTCAGAGCCGCAATCTGTCATAATCGGACTTGGCGGCAAGCCTGATTAGGCTCACCGTGTGGCACGCGGCATCGAAGCCCGCGCGACGCGCCAAAGGTGGCATCACGGGGTCGCGCGGAAATCACGATCTCGCCCGACCGATGAAAATCAAACAACGGCGTCGACTGGTATCCCGATCGAGAAGTTGAACGATCGAGTTTTGGGTGTCTTTGCGCGGAGCGGAGGGACGTCGCCATCTCGATTCGCTGGGCACGACGGGCGCGAGATTGCTTCCTCGCGGGTCGCAACGACGATCCCTTTTGGTCTCGATAACTTCACTTTCACCACACGCAGCCGATCAAGGTATCATCGACGAGCGGTTCTTATAAATCCTCTCGGTCTTGACTCCTGTGCCGATCTTGGCCAAGCGATATCAGGGCATTCTCGCGGCTCTGTGGCTGCTGATCACGGTGCCGGCGCTGCCCGCGGCGGCGGCCGATTCGGATGCGCAAGTGCTCCACGTTCTGAACCGCCTTGCCTTTGGTCCAAACGCCGACGATTTCGCCTATGTCAAGATGATCGGGGTCGAGCGCTATATTGCCGAGCAGCTTGACCCGGCGGCGATCACCGAACCGATCGAACTGCGGTTTCGTCTCGCGCAGCTCACGACCTTCGGCCTCGGCGCGGTGGCGTTGCGGCAATTTTATGGGCCGCCGCGCAATGTGGACGGTGCCAAGCCGACCCTCGATGACATCAAGGCGCAGCAGCAGCGCGCGAACCTCGTCTTCCGCGAGGCGGCCGAGGCGCGCGTCCTGCGGGCGGTGCTGAGCCGGCGCCAGCTCGAACAGGTCATGGTCAATTTCTGGTTCAACCACTTCAACATTTTCGGCGGCGAAGGCCTCGAGCGCATTTGGGTCGGCGACTACGAGGATCAAGTGATCCGGGCCTTCGCGCTCGGCCGGTTCCGCGACCTGCTGTTCGCCGTCGCCAAACACCCGGCAATGCTGGTTTATCTCGACAATACGCAAAATATCGCGGTGGCCCGCACCGGGCAGGACCGGCTCAACGAGAATTTCGCTCGCGAGGTGATGGAACTGCATACTCTCGGCGTCGATGGCGGCTATAGCCAGGACGACGTTGAGACCTTGGCGCGCGTGTTTACCGGCTGGCGGGTCAACTCACCGGGCTCGACAGAGTTTCCCGAAGTTGCCGCGGTCTTCCAAGGCGGGCGCCATGATTCCGCCCCCAAAGTATTCCTCGGACGCAAATTAGTGGCGCGCGGCAAGGCCGAAGGCGAGCAGGCGCTCGATATCCTGGCGTCAAGCCCGGCGACGGCACATCATATAGCATTTGGCCTGTCTCAGTATTTCGTCGCCGACGCGCCGCCGGCGACCCTTGTCGAGCGCGTCGCCGCACGCTTTCTTGCCACCGGCGGCGACATTCGTCAGGTGCTGAAGACGTTGTTTGACAGCCCCGAATTCTGGAGCAGTAAGGGGCAAAAATATAAAACGCCTTATGAATTCATCATCTCGGCGGTGCGCGCCTCCGCCTTACCGCTCAACAACCCGGGCTCGCTGCTCGGATGGATGAGCCGGTTCGGCATGCCGCTCTACGGCTGCCTGACACCCGAAGGGTACAAGAACACGGCGGATGCGTGGCTGAGCCCGGATGCGACACTGCAGCGGATCGACTTCGCCGCCGCCTTCGCCCGGGGCGGGGTCCCGGTCGCGATGGAGACCGATGGCGGCCGGGCGGTGGCGAGCCCCTCGCGTCCGCTCGCGGTCGAGCCCAGCCGCCTCCTCGCCATCTTCGGGCCGAGCTTGTCACCCGAAACGCGTGCCGTCGTGGATGGGGCGCCTCCGGGGCAGCGTGCCGGGCTGATCCTTGGCAGCCCCGATTTCATGCGCCGCTAGGTAACGGCGTCATTCACG
>JAFAHP010000007.1 GCA_019237175.1 Alphaproteobacteria bacterium | reverse complement strand
ACTCGGGCGCAGCCTTGATCTGGTCGCGGTCGAGTGCCGCGACGACGGTTTCCTGCTGGCCCGCCGCCTCGAAGCGCAAGGTGCTCCAATCTATGGCGATTTTGCGCGTTCCGACACCGAGAAATCCGCCAAAATCGATAATCGCCGCGCGCGGCTGGCCGGTTTGATCGAAGAGCACATCGACGACCCGCCCCATTTCCTCGCCCCAAGCCCCGCGGACCTTTTTGCCAAGGATGCGGAATAAGCCCGTCTGGGCGAAGCGTTCCAGGCGCAACCCTTGGTCGGTCGATGGCTGCGTCGAGCCGTAGGAGCCCTCTTCGGGTTGGGCATGCAAAACCGTTGAGTCGCCGGGTGCCGGACCCGCCGCCGAGGCGGGCGCCTCGCCGGTTGTCGGGGTCGCCGCTGTTGCAATCGTAATCGCCAGCATGCCGCCGATAATCTGTAGTGCGGCAAACCTGTTCCGCCGAGACCCGGAGGCAACACGGCGTACACCTGGCCAAAGGTCGAACCGCAATGCCATCTGGCGTTCACTCCTTATCAGATCTGGTGGCGCAACCCCTCGCTTCCGCGATCAGGCGCCGGTAGAGGGACACATAGTCCTGGGCCATGCGCCGGGCCGTGAACCGTTCTTCGAATATGCCGCGGATACGCGCGCGATCGAGCCGATGTAGCCGACCCGCAGCCGCTGCGGCCGCTTCCTCGGTGGCAACGATAAAGCCGGTGACGGCCTCATCGACGACTTCCGGCACCGACCCGTTGCGCATGGCGATGACCGGGGTTCCGCAGGCCATAGCCTCGATCATCGCCAACCCGAACGGCTCCCGCCAGGCGATCGGGAACAGCAGGCCGGCGGCGTTGCCGAGGAAGTCGGCCTTTTGATGCTCGGCGATCTCGCCGATGAACTCGATATTCGGCTGGTCGAGAAGAGGCTTGATTTCTTGCTCAAAATACGTCCGGTCGACGACGTCGATCTTGGCCGCGATCTTCAGCTTCATTCGGGCCATTACGGCGATCCGAATGGCGCGATCCGGCGCTTTTTCCGGAGAGATGCGACCAAGAAAGGCGAGATAGCCACCCCGGCCCGACCCGGGGAGCAGGAGTTGCTCGGGCAGGCCGTGCGGGACGGTGGCGATGTAGTGCGCCTCCGGTAGAGGGGTCCGCTGGGCATCCGATATGGACACTACCGGCACATTGCAGAACGTGCGGTAAAGCTGCCTCAGCTCCTGCAGATCGAGACGTCCATGCAAGGTTGTCAGAAACGGCACGCCGACCCGGCTCAGGGTGGGGTATCCAAGGTAGTCGCAGTGCAGGTGGATCACGTCAAATTCACCTGCCCGGAGCGCAACCCTCTCCAGCATCACAATCAACGGCGCGATTGGATCACGGATCGTCGGGTCGAGACGAAGCGCCCGGGGGCATCCCGGCGCGAGCCTCGCGGTGGTCGAGCTGTCGCCGCTCGCAAACAGGGTGACCTCGTGCCCCATCGCGACGAGCGCGTCGGTCAGATACGCGACGATGCGCTCCGTGCCGCCGTAGAATTTCGGGGGAACCGCTTCGATCAGCGGCGAGACTTGGGCGATCCGCATTGGCGCTCCGGGGGCTAGGGTGCCGACCGGGAAACGCATCGCGGCGGAGAAAGGTTTCGTGCTGATGTCGCCGAAAACGCAACCGGGTGATTTAGCTTAATAATTGTCCAGACTACTACCGGATCGCCATCGCCTCTTTTGGTTAATTATCCGTGGTTATTTTGCTGAATCCGATAGTCGTACTCCGCGCAGGCCGGTCTACACGGAATAAATTGCGAATGATCGGCGTTCCCGTTGCAGAGGAGCGATGCAGGCAAATTGGGGCAAAACAGCGGTGTTTCTTATCATCACGGCGGACTTTTGTAAAAATTGAAGGCAGCAGGATGGCAGTACTCCAAAGATTTTACACGGATCCACTATCACTCCCCGTTGACAACGAGGTTCGGCGTGGCGTTGCCGGCTTCCCACGCCGGCCGGTAGCGTTTCTGTGGCACTACGTCCGGCGGCGCCCGCTTCTGCACTTCTCGGCGTTGGCCGCGGTGTTGGGGGCGGCTGTCAGCGCCTGCACCGCGCAATACGGCTTGAAGTTGATTGTCGATGCGATGGCACAAGCGGACGGGCCGACGCGCGCTCTGTGGGTGGCGCTTGCCGTGTTTACCGGTCTGCTGGCGGGAGAAAGCGCGCTCTGGCGTCTTGGCAGTTGGCTCGGCTATCGCGCGATGATCATCGACAAGACCGAGGCCAAACTCGATCTGTTCGACCATCTGGGCGGACATTCGAGCCGATATTTCACCGACCGGCTGGGTGGTGCCCTCGCCGGCCGCATCTCGTCAACCGGCGACTCGGTGCATCAGGTGCTTTCGATCGTTTTGTTCAACATCGCCCCGGTTTGCGCCGACTTTTGCGCGGCGCTGGTGATACTCGCCACCGTCGAATGGCACCTCGTCGTCGCCCTGTGTCTGTTCATGCTTCTCGGGGTCGCGGCGATCGGGCTGCTCGGTCATCGCGGCACGCCGCGCCACCGCGCTTATGCCGACCGCGCGGCCGAAGTCGGCGGGACATTGGTCGATATAGTCGCCAACATCTGGGTGGTGAAAGCTTTCTCGGCGCATTCGCGGGAGCGCGGGCGTTTCGCGCAACTGCTCGAAACCGAGGCGACCGCCCATCGTGGCAGCCTGATGTACATCGAGGCAATGCGCGTGCTCCACGATCTGGGCCTGTGGCTAATGGCGGGCGGGATGCTGATCTGGACCCTCGTTCTGTGGAGCAGAGGGAGCGTCACCCCGGGCGACGTGATTTTGACCCTTTCTGTCGCCTTTCGCGTCCTCCACGGCTCGCGCGACCTGGCCTTCGCAGTCGTCAACGCATCCCAATTTGTCGCGCGCATCGCTGAGGCTATCCAGCAGATCGGCGAAGACCACAAAGTGGTCGACTGGCCCGGCGCCCGACAGCTGGTCTCGCGCGGCGGCATGATCGTTTTCAAGGATGTCGATTTCTCCTACCCCGACGGCAACCAAGTTTTTCGCGGATTCAACCTGAGGATACAACGAGGACAGCGGGTCGGGTTCGCCGGATCCTCGGGCGCAGGCAAATCGACCTTGATCAGCCTGGTCCAGCGCCTCTTCGATGTCGATGGCGGCCAGCTGCTGATCGACGACCAGGACATTCGCACGATGACGCAGGACAGTCTGCGCGCCGCCATCGCGGTGGTACCGCAGGAGGTCTCGCTGTTTCACCGCTCGGTCCTGGAGAACATCCGATATGCCAAGCCCGAGGCGAGTGACGAGGAAGTGTTGAGCGCGGCGCGGGCGGCGCGCTGCGACGTCTTCATCAACGCGCTGCCGCAAGGCTATGCGACGATTGTCGGCGAGCGCGGCGCCAAGCTCTCCGGCGGGCAGCGGCAGCGTTTGGGGATTGCCCGCGCGCTGCTCAAGAACGCGCCGATCTGCGTGCTCGACGAGGCGACCTCCTCGCTCGACACCGAGGTCGAGATCGAGATCCAACAGGCGCTCGAGGCGCTGATGCGCAATCGCACCGTATTGGCGATCGCCCACCGGCTGTCGACGATCGCCAATTTCGATCGGGTCGTCGTGCTTCAGGAAGGCCGCATCGTCGAGGACGGCCCGCCCGCCGAACTGCGCCGTCAGCGCGGGTTTTTCGACCGCATGTGCCGCCTGCAGGAAGGCGAGCCCGCGCGCCTCGCCAGCTGAGCCGCTGCTTTCGCTCTGCCGGATAGATTTTGACGTCCCCTACCGGGCGAGAGGTCCAATAACGGCCTGAAGCGGCCGCAGCCGGCGATCCTTGCGCTGAGCGCGTCGGGCTATACGCCGGTCTATCCCTGCCACGTCCCGCCGCGCGACATGCGGCAGTACCCGATCGGCACCGGCCCGTTCAGATTTGTCGGGTTCAAGCCACGAGAACATCCGGTTCGCCCGCAATCCCGATTACTGGAAACCAAGCCGGCCCTATCTCGACGGCATCGAATACACGATCATCCCCAACCGCTCGACCGCGATCCTCGCCTTCACCGCCGGCAAATTCGACCTGACCTTTCCCTACGAGGTCACGGTGCCGCTGATGAAGGACGTCAAGAGCCAGGCGCCGCAGGCGATCTGCGAGTTGGTGCCGAGAACGCCAGCACCAACCTGCTGGTCAACCGCGAGGCGCCGCCCTTCGACAA
>JAFAHP010000722.1 GCA_019237175.1 Alphaproteobacteria bacterium | reverse complement strand
CGCAAAGTCCGCTCCGTTACTCCGATCGAGGCGCATAATTCCGAAAGAAAAAGCGGCTGGTCGCTGTTGTCCTCTATCGCCGCGTGAAACCGTCGCATGATAGCTCTATGGTGGCGCTTGGCCGCCGTATCCTCTTCGAGCGCTCCGATGCTAAGGCAATCGACCAGCGCATCGATCAGCGCCTGCTCCAGCCCTCGCGCGGCACCCGGATTACCGATAATCCCAGGAGCTTCTGTTGCCAGTGATGCGGCAGTGGCGTGCAACCGTTGAAGCCTCGCCATGGCTGAAGGCCGGGGTGTGAAGCTTCGCGTGTCGCGAGGGGCCATGAGGTCGCAGCCCGCCAGCGCACTGAGGGCAACGATCCTGTCAATCGGCAAAGACATCGAGCCATAATGGGCAGGCCCGGATGAGCCTGGTCGGCAACGGGAGATGCCCGACAAAACGCCTCGCTAGGCGGATACACAGGGCCGTACCCAGGCTTTCGGCGAGGATCCTGTCTGCAAAGCCGCCCTCGATCTCCTGGGCCAAGGTAGTGGCTATTTGGCCCAGCAAGGAGTCGTGCAACTGAAGCAAGTGTTCGAACTGGGTTCCGTTAGCCCCAAGCTCCGGGAGCAACGCGGAGTACAAATCGGTATCCCAAACCACCAGAATGAACCGCGCGGTTGGCGTCACACTTCGCAGCGTCACGTCGGGAGGACAAAAGGAAAGAGTGCCGGGCGGGGCAGGCGGGAGGTCCCGGCTCGGCCCTTGTTCAACCTGGACTAGCACCGGCGGGAGCTGATCCAAAAAGACGGTCATCCGGTGATGGTCACCCCGCCAGATGGATTCGCCACCGCCTCGCCGGTAGCTCATCGCCGTGATCGAGGGCGACGATTTGATCCTCGAGATTTCCAAGTCAGGGACTTGCCAGACCGAATTGCCGAGCCAGCCCGGGTTTACCCCCGATAACAGCTCGTGGCTGCTATCCCCTTCGCTCGATGCTGGCATGCTGCCTCCGAAATCGGGCATTCAGGCAAAAGTTAACCCATTATAGCTGTCCTTTTCACGTCGGCAACGCAACCGTCCGAATGCCCGTCTTCGCCGTGGGGGCTTGCCTTGCCGGGCGGAGGCCCATGTGCCAGCCCCCCGAGGTGAACCAGTCGCCGGTCGTCTTGGCCCGCTCGCGCCAGCGCTGCATCACATAATTTTGTACTTACCTTTAGTTCGTTTTGAGCCGTCTTGCTTTGTACAATACGTCGAGTCGTCCAGATGGCTCATCGAGATGTTGATCATCTTTGCACGACGAGCTGCTGCTGAGTGTGCAGGTGTGCACGCCGCCCCGCGAGCCGCCTCGCGTCGGATCTTGCCGTTCGGCTCGCGCGGGTCGTAGCCTCCGACTTAACGGTAGAGGGAGGGGCAGGTGGGACGATCATTGGCGCACCGCGTGCGGGCGGTCGCGGTCGTGCTGGTCCTGTGTGCGGGCTTTGCTTCGGCAGCGGGGGCGGAGGTAGCGCCGATTGTCGACGGCGTGCCGTTTGTGATCCGCTTCCACGGAACGGTGCGCGGGCTCATGCCTGGCGCGCCGGTGGAGGTTCAAGGCATCCGCATCGGCGAGGTGACGAGCGTCGGCGTCGACTATGCGCCTGACAGCAACAGTTTCGTTGCACCGGTCGGGATCGTGCTGCAGCCGAGTCTGTTTCCCGCCGCCGGCGTCCAGCCGCGCACCGCCGCGGAGGTCTATGTCGCGGCCGATGTGCTGGTGCGTCGCGGTCTGCGTGCTCAGATTTCGGACACGCAACTTTTGGGCGGCGACGCGATCGTCACGCTTGACTTCCAGCCTGATGCCGCGCCGGCAGCGCTGGACCGGAGCGCGAAAGTGCCGGAATTGCCGGCAGGGTCGACGCAGCGAGAGAGGATCACGCAGCAGCTCCAGCCGCTGATCGCCAAGCTCGCCAATGCGCCGATCGATCAGACGTTCGCCGAGCTCCAGGAGTCGATGGCCGCGCTAAAGCAGCTCGTCACTGGACCAGAGCTGGGCGGCGCGCTGGAGGAATTGCGCGGCGCCGCGGCGGAGCTGCGCAGCGTGGTCGATCGTCTCGGCGGGCGCTCCGATGCGCTGATTGCCAATCTGAATGACACAGTGCGGTCGACCAATCGGCTGATCGACCATACCGGGCAGACGCTTGCCACCATTGAGCGGCAGGTCGGCGACCGCTCGCCCTTGCTGGCCGATATCCGCAGCCTGGTGCAGCAAATGGACGGGGCAGCGCGCTCGATGCGCTTGATGGCGGAATATCTCGAACGCAATCCCAATGCGCTGATCACCGGCAAGTCGGACAACCGGCGATGAGGCTGACGCGTCTTGCGGCCGCGCCGGCTCTTCTCGTGCTTGCGGCTTGTGGATCGACACCAACTCAGGTGTTCGACCTATCGCCGAGGGTCCCCGACGTGCGGGCGACCGCCGAGCCGGCGCGCGGCGGACAACTAATCTGGGTGGATAAACCATCCGTTGCCGGCTATTTCGACCGCACGCAAATGGTCACGCGCGAGGGCGACGGCAGTCACATCTCGATCCACGAGTTCGAGGTATGGAGCGATCCGCCCGCCGACCTCATTCAGCGCGCCCTCGTGGACGACCTCGCGCACCGCTTTGGCACCGACCGGGTAATGGCCGCGCCTGTTGCGCATTATGCGGAGCCGGAATGGCGGATAGCGCTCGATGTGATCCGTTTCGATGTGGATCAGGGCGGCGCCGCGGTGTTGGATGCGCGTTGGA
>JAFAHP010000493.1 GCA_019237175.1 Alphaproteobacteria bacterium | reverse complement strand
CGGGTCAAGAGCGTCTTGCGGCGTGCCGCCGGAGCACCGGCCGAGGGGCCGCGCATACGGATCGGCAGACGCGTGCTCGATCTTGAGAGGCGCGTATTCATCGACCCCGCCGACGATAGCGAAGAGCGGCTGGCGGCGAGCGAGTTCGACCTGTTGAAGATCTTCGCCGAGAACCCGAACCGCCCGCTGATGCGCGACTGGCTGCTGGAGGTTACTGCGCACCGCGAAGCCGAGGCGTTCGACCGCGCCATCGACCTGCGCATCACCCGGCTGCGGCGCAAGGTCGAGATCGACCCCGCCCACCCTGAGGCGATCCGCACCGTGCGCGGTGTCGGCTACATGTTCGTGCCGCCAAAAAACTGAACTCGCCACGTAGAAACGGAGCTGAAATCGTGTCGCGGGTGTCCACCCTCGCCCCCCGAAAATCCGGGGATGGCATCGGCTTACGGTACGTAACGGCTGACGCCTTCGACTTCGCCTTGATCGCGGCCGCGTAGCTCAATGACGTTGCGGTCGGGGTCGCGTACGAAAACCGATACGTGACCACCCTCGCCGAAGCTGACCGGCCCCTGGGTGATTGCGATATCGTTCGCCTTCAGCGCGGCGATCGTTGCCGGGATTGAGGCGACGCGCAGCGCGATGTGCGTGTAGCCGGGAAATTTGTCAGGCATGTCCATCAGGACGTTGGTACTCGGATCGCCGGCATTGGCATTGAATACGAGATTGAACTCGACTCCGTGGTCGTTGCGAATGATCGCGACGTCGTCATTTTCGGCCCGGCGAAGCAAGTCGAACCCGAGCACCCGGTAGAAAGCCAGGGCACGATCCAGATCGTGCACCCGAACGCCGATGTGATCCACCCGCTCGACGGCGATTGTCTGCGTCATCCTGATGATCTCCTATGCCGCGGGGCACTTGCTTGGCTGGGAGCCGAAGGCTTTGTGGATCCCTGATCCAACCAAACATATCGCAAACCGGTTTCAGGGCGCACGCGGTTGCGCGGCGGCGGGCGCTAAGATCCCCAGATCTGCAGCATCTGCGCGTGGTTGGCCCGGGTTTCCTCGGCTCCGACCCCGAAATAAGGGGAATAGAGGATGATCGTATCGATCAGACCATCGAATTCTCGGGCTTGATTGCGGATGTCGTCCCTGGTGCCGGCGAACGCGAGCGCGGCGACCATTTCGTCCGTCACGGCGTCGAGCATCGCGGGGACATCGCCGCGGGCGAAGGCTTCGCGGATGGCCTGGGCCGGCGCAGCGAAGGCCAACGGGTTCAGTACGATATCGTAATACGGCAGCAGGCTGTAGAAGGCGATGGCATGGCGGGCCAACGCGCGAGCCTGCGCGGCGTCACTACTGACCGCGCAGATACGGGGCAGGCAGAGCTCGCAAGTTTTGCGGCTTCCCTTGTCCAAGCCTCTCTTAATGCTGGGATGGACGGTGTCTTTCAGGTAGGCGACACTGTTGAGCGGGCCGAGAATGAGCCCGTCGGCGCAAGCGCCCGCCAGCTCGATCATTCGTGGGTTCACGCCAGCCAAATAGATTGGCGCCTCAGTCGCGACCGGCGTCAGGAACGGAACATAATTGTGGATTTTGTAGTATTCGCCGGCATAGTTCGCCGGGGCGGTTGAAGACGCCGCCCATACAGTGCGAATGCATTCGACGTACTCGCGGATCCGAGCAACCGGGCGCGGCACGTCAAAGCCGTGCCAGTTTTTGTTCCAATCGCGGGGTGCGGTGCCGACTCCGAGGATGAAGCGGCCGCCGCTGTATTCGGCCATCGATAAAGCGCTGAGCGCGGTAAGCACGGGCGGTCGAGCCATCTGCGCAATCGCTGTGCCAACGCGAACCCGTTTTGCCACTCCAGCCATCGCAGCGAGCGGCACAAAGGCGTCGCGCCATCCTTCTGCGGTCCAGATGCTGTCGGCACCGGCATCGTCGGCAAGCGATGAAAAATGCAGCATCTCGTTGAGATTGAGGGCGTCCGCATTATAGATGACCCCCCATTTGGGGGGCTGAGTTCCAGGCATCCCTTCGATCCTCCCCACTCGCGGTTCGGGGCAGCTTAACCGAGCTAGCGGCGGTCGAACAGCATTGCGAAATGGCTCGACCCCGCAGCCTGCAACAGTTTCCGCGGCACGGTCACGAGATACAAGGCTTACAGGATCCCGCTCCCCTCGACGGACACGATCTCCTGGTTGGGTTATCCGCCGCACGTGCCGATCACGAAGACACGATCCGGCTTCGAGCCCAAGGCCAAACAAAATCGCGACTCAATCATGTCGCGTAAATGTCGTATCGAACCAATCCGGTTGTCAGATCGACATCACCGACATTCAAGCATTGCAGGCGGTTCAGCCAGAGATAGTTCGGATCAGATGTCTGAAAGCGGGGCACGGCCCGGATCGTCGCTTTTTGTGCAAGCCTTCCCTTCAGGAAGCTCTCATAGCCGTCTGGGCCGAGGTCG
>JAFAHP010000323.1 GCA_019237175.1 Alphaproteobacteria bacterium | reverse complement strand
GCCCGGCACCGGCAAGCCGAGCCCCGATGGCGATTACGCGCCAAAGCCGGCGGTCTGGACCGACTGGAACAAATTTCTTGGGGCACAAAAGGGCGCTGCGGAAAAGGCCGAGGCGCTGCTCGCCGCGGTGAAGACCGGTGACAAACCCGCGATTCAGACCGCCTACGCCGATCTCGGCAAGAACGGCTGCGGCGGTTGCCACACGAATTTTCGCGAAAAGCTGAAGCCCTGAGAACATCCGCAGTCGCGGCGGTACTGGCGGTCGCCGCCGCGGTTTCTGCGGGCCCCTTTCTCGCCTCATGTTTGGCGGGCGGATCCGATGGCGCAGATGCGGCGGCGGTTGCGCGTGGCGCCTACCTCGCGATGGCGGCCGGTTGCGGCCAGTGTCATAGCGACGAGAAGCACGGCGGACGCCCCTATGCCGGGGGACGCGCGATCGAGACGGCGTTTGGTACGATCGTCTCACCGAATATCACGACTGATCCGCAGACCGGTATCGGCAAATGGCGTGAGCGCGATTTCGCCGCGGCTCTGCGTTGGGGTGTCGCCCCCGACGGCTCGCATTATCTGACCGCTTTCCCGTTTCCGTTCTACAATCGGCTGACCGATCGCGACCTCGCCGACCTCAGAGCCTTTCTCGGCACTATTCCGGCCGTAAGACAGCCGAACCGTACCGGTCGCCGCGCTCCGTTCGTCGCGGCGCTCAATGCGATCGCGGTTGTCGCCACCGCGTTTCCTGGGCCATGGCAGCCGCACCCCAAGCGGGATGCGGAATGGAATCGCGGTGCTTACCTGGTCGCCACGGTCGGACGCTGCGGCGATTGCCATACGCCTCGGAACTACCTTGGCGCACGCGAGCCCGACCGCTCTCTCGCCGGCGGCTCGGCCGGTCGTGACGGCAAGGGTGCGCCAAACCTCACCCCTGACCCCGAGACCGGGATCGGCTCGTGGACCATCGACGACATCGCGACGTTGCTGAAGACCGGGCAAAAGCCCGATTTCGACTTTGTCGGCGGGGCGATGGGCGAAATTGTCGACAACACCGCAAAGCTCGGCGATGCCGACCGTCGAGCGATCGCTGTCTATCTCAAATCCGTGCCGCCGATTCGCTCGGGGCCGCCCAGAACGCAGAAAAAGGGCTGACAGCGCCACCCTTTTGCCGCGGTTGCGAAGCGGGTGGCAGCGGTTCTAGCACGAGCGCTTGTACATCATCGATATAAACAATCTATTAACGAATTCATAACCCAATTGGTAGAGCAATCGATGGCTTTTAACCTTGTCTAAGCCACTGTCAAGTCAAATATATGGTTGAACAAGAAAGGATTTTGCGATGGGATGGTTTCGCCTGATGATCGATCGGAACGAGAAACAGTTTCGATTAACCGGACGGCCTCGGCAATCTGATTTCGTCGATAACCAGAGGGTATATGCTTTACGACGCGTATCAGGCGCAAAACGACATATTCGGTCCGATACGGCTGATGGCCGGGACCGCCAGCGAGTGGCTCGGTCAGTCTTGGCTGCCGATCGGGGACATGCCGTTTGTACGCAGCGCCGCCGCCGTGATGGAGCTGTTGTCACATGCCGGCCTGTCCCACCAGCGACCGGCCTTCCGCATCGATCAAGTAACGATCGACGACGACAAGCAGGTCGCCGTTCGTGAGGAAATCGTCGCCACTCACCCGTTCTGCAGCCTCGTTCATTTCCGTAAGGAGCTGATGCGGGACGAACCGACGGTGCTGGTCGTTGCACCGCTGTCCGGCCACTTCCCGACGTTGCTGCGCGGCACAGTCGAGACCCTGCTCCCCGATCACAACGTCTATTTGACCGATTGGGCCAATGCGCGCGACGTGCCGCTGCTGTTCGGCCGGTTTGATCTCGATGATTTTGTCGAGGTCCTGATTCGCTTTGTCCATCTGCTGGGTCGCCGCACGCACGTCATCGCGGTGTGTCAGCCTTCGGTCCCGGTGCTGGCTGCGGTTTCGCTGATGGCCGCCGATCACGATCCGTGCCAGCCCGCCTCGATGATCCTGATGGGCGGCCCGATTGATACCCGCGCCAACCCGACGGCGGTCAACCGATTCGCCATGGCGCACACGCTCGATTGGTTCGAGCGCACCGTGATCACCACGGTGCCCGCGCGCTACCCCGGGGCCTTTCGCCGTGTCTACCCCGGATTTCTGCAGCTGGCAGGGTTCCTCAGCATGAACTTCGACCGCCATGTCTCGGCACATTGGACGATGTTCCGCGACCTCGTCCGCGGCAGCGGCGAGAGCGCTGCGGCGACGCGCGAATTCTACGACGAATACACCGCGGTCATGGACCTTCCGGCCGATTTTTACCTGCAGACCGTGGAGCGCGTGTTTCATCGCCACGATCTGCCGCTCGGCCAGTTTCGCGTCCGCGGCCATCTGGTCGAGCCGGCGGCCATCGAGCACACCGCGCTGATGACGATCGAGGGCGAGCGCGACGATGTCTGCGGACCCGGCCAGACCGTTGCCGCGCACAATCTGTGCACCCACATACCGCCGGCTCGAAAGACCCACCACCTTCAGCTCAACGTCGGCCATTACGGCGTCTTCCACGGGCGCCGGTGGCAGAGCGAGACCTATCCGAAGGTAAAGTCGTTTATCCGCACGCAGGGGTAGAGCTCGCGAAAATCCGTCTGAGGCAACTGAGGCCGCTGCCCCAAAAACGCGCCCCGGTAGGTTATCGACGACGCCGGGCGCGGACCGCTTCCACTTCGACCATCGCTCCGTAGTTGGCCTGCCCGACGGTAAAATGGAACAGGTCGAGCGCCGTATCCGGCAACACCGGAGCCCCGGACGTGACCTGATTGAGGCCAACGCAGCCGTCGCGCATCCAAACCACGCCTGCCGGTATCCGCCCGGTAACGTGGGCTTTCGCCGCGAAACCGCCGCGGTCATTGTAAACGCCGATGGCGTCGCCCTCGGCGAGGCCTCGCCTCGCCGCATCATCGGGCGAGATCCACAGCTGCGGTCCCGCATCGCGCTTGGCCAGCAGCGGCAATGCTCGACCGTGATCGTAAAAAGCATGGAATTGGGTCAGCGTTCGTCCGTGACAAAGCGCCAGCGGATAGTCCGCTTCCGGCTCTGGCGGGTCCGGCGGCGGCTCGTGAACCGGCAGGGGCGGCAAACCGGCCGTCGCGGCCCGAGCGGAATAGAACTCGATTTTGCCCGAGGGTGTATCAAATCGGCGGGTCGGATAGGCGACATGCGACACGTTCAGGGCCGTTCTGCCGCCATTCGCGCGAAGCGAGGCAACCGTCGCCCGCCCGGTCGCCGGGTGATCGAGGATTGCGTCGATCAGTTCCTCGTGCGATTGCCATGGATAAAATTCGTCGACTCCCAGCCGACCGGCGAGCCCTTTCAGGACAAATTGCGTCGGCCGCGCCTGGCCGGCTGGCGCCAAGATCCGCTCGGTCAAGTAGAGATGCGTGTGCGTCGCCTTGCAGCCGAGGTCTTCGAGCCAGGCTGTGCCAGGCAGCACTACATCTGCGAAGCGGCGTGTCGTTTCATTCATGAAAAGGTCGTGACAGACGACGAGGTCTAGCTTATCCATGCCGGCGGCAAGCCGCCTCGAATCGGCAAACGACGAGAGCATGTTGAC
>JAFAHP010000186.1 GCA_019237175.1 Alphaproteobacteria bacterium | reverse complement strand
ATCCGTCACCTGCCGGTTATCGAGGACAACGAGTTGAAGGGCATCGTCAGCATCGGTGATCTGGTGAAGCACCGCCTCGACGAGAAGGAACTTGAAGCGAGCGTGCTTCGCGATATCCAACGAATGCACGCCTGAAAACGATCGATCAGACCCTCACCCCCCCGCACCGCGGGAGAGCTTGCCCCGGACCTGATCCGGGGGTGAGAGGCTGCCGTTCAGTGGATCTGCACGGGCAGCTCGCGAACCCCGTGGATCAGGTTCGAGCGCAGATATTTTGGCTTGTCCATCACCCCGATGTCGAGATCGCGCTTCAGGATCTCCTCCCACAGGATGCGCAGCTGCAGCTCGGCCAAACGGTTGCCGACGCAGCGATGCACGCCGAACCCGAACGAAATGTGCTCGCGCGCCCGCGCCCGGTCGACGATCAGGTCGTGGGGGTCCTTGATCGCTTCCTCGTCGCGGTTGCCCGAGACAAACCACATAGCGACCTTGTCACCCTTGCGGATCGTCTTGCCGCCGAGCTCGAAATCGGCGAGTGCGGTGCGCCGCAAATGCAGCACCGGCGTATGCCAGCGGATGATTTCCGACACCAGGCTCGGCACCAGCTCGGGATTCTCCCGCAGCTTCTGATACTGCTCGGGGAATTGCGAGAGTCCCCAGACCCCGCCCGACATCGAGTTCCGCGTCGTGTCGTTGCCGCCCACGATCAACAGGCTGCAGGTCGCGAGCAATTCGCGGAAATCGATGTGCCGCGTTGCATCCGAGTGCGCGAGCATCGAAATCAGGTCGTAGCGCGGCGCGTTCCCGCCGGCGCGCTCCTCCCACAGCGCCTTCATCGCGGCGGCCATCTTCTGCAGCTCGGCGTAGCGCTCCGCCTCCGAATGGACCGGGGCGTCCGCGGTATCGACGTGACAAACCGTGACGTCGGACCAGAACATCAGCCGATGCCGATCCTCGAGCGGCCAATCGAACAAGGTGGCGAGCATGCGCGAGGTGAGCTCGATCGACACCTCTTGCACCCAATTGAACGGCCGGCCGTGGGGCAGCTCGTCGAGCACGCGGCTCGTGCGCTCGCGGATTATCCCCTCCATGCGCTGGAGATTCTCTGGCGCGACGGCCGGGCTCACCGCCATGCGGCGCTGGCCGTGGTCGGGTTCGTCCATCTGGATGAAGCTGGGCCGCTCGTAGCCCTGGACCTGGTCCTCGAGCCGGACGCCGCCGAGCTCCCATTTCGAAGAGAACACCTGGTGGTTGATCGCCACCTTCATGATGTCCTTGTAGCGGGTCACCGACCAATACGGCCCGAATTTACTGTCGGCGCAATAATGCACCGGGTCCTCGCGGCGCAGCCGTTCGAAGTACGGCTGATAGACGTCATTCTGATAGAGTTCGGGGACACTGACATCAATGCTGTCGAGTGGCCGCGAATACGCGTCTTCGCGTGCGTCGAAATTGACATTGGCGTCCATGAAGTCCTCCTCGGTGCCAGACCCGGCTGGCTTTAGTGTTGTCCTTCCGGCATTCTTAAGACTATCCCCGAAAGATCCTCGCGCATCTTTATTTGGCAGGAGAGGCGCGAGTTCGGCTGCGCGGCTGCCGCGAAACTGAGCATCGTTTCTTCCTGCGAGCCCGCCTCGGGCAGACCGGTCTTATCCAGCCACGCGGCATCGACATAGACATGGCAGGTGGCGCAAGCGCACTCGCCACCGCAGTCGGCATCGATCCCGGGTACGTTGTTGTCCACCGCGCCGCGCATCAGCGACGTGCCAACCGGCACCTCGACGGTGTGCGCCGCGCCGTTGAATTCGATGTAGGTCACGCCCGGCATGCCGCCTCCCTGGTGTCCCGTCACACCGCGAGCTGTGAGCTATCGCTAGCATTACCAGCCCGTTGGGTAAAGTCGCATAAGGTGATTGGCGGCGGAGAGGCGATGATTACGGTACCACGTTCACACAAATACTGATCTCGACAGCGGGTTGCCGGCGCGCGAGCCCGATAGCTTGCGGATCATCGACACTTCGGCGATGCCGACGGTTACCGCGACCAACACCAACGCGCTGGCGATCATGGTCGCCGAAAAGGGTCCTGCGATAATCCGAGACGCGGCGCGCCAACGATTGGAGGCGTGGCGTTCTAAAGGCGGGCGCCGGCAAGCCGTCGAATTCGCCCGCCGCCGGCTGAGCTAGCCGAGCAGCGCCGCGAGCACAGCGTTAAGGCGCAGGCGCCCAGCCGGTGTTGCTGCAAGCCGGCTGTCATCGAGCGCCAAAAACCCGCCTTCGACCAGCGGTGGTAAGGTGCGTGGGAACAGTGTCTCGAGGTTTTGTCCGGCGGCCTCTTCAAGGCGGTCGCGAGCGACCCCCTCGGCCAGTCGAAGACCCATCATCAGCATTTCTTCGAAAGCGGTTTCGCGGTCGATCGGCACCGTTTCCTCGAGGCCGGTTCCATTGTTTTCGACTGCTGCGAGCCAAGCTTCGGGGGCGCGGCGTTGGCAGGTTGCGTGCTTGCTCCCGGCGCGCGTCAGCCGGCCATGCGCGCCGGGACCGATCCCGACGTAATCCTGATAACGCCAATAAGTGAGATTGTGCCGGCATTCAGCGCCGGGGCGGGCGTGGTTTGAGATCTCATAAGCGGGCAACCCGGCAGCAGTGAGCCGATCCTGGGTGATTTCATATAGCGCCGCGGCGGAGTCGTCATCGAGTGGGACAAGAGCCCCGCGGCCCGCAAGTGCCGCAAAGGCCGTTCCAGGCTCGATCGTCAACTGGTAGAGCGACAGGTGGTCGCCGGCCAATGTCAGCGCCTCGTCGAGTTCGCGGCGCCAGCCGAGGATTGTCTGGCCGGGGCGGGCATAGATGAGATCGAACGAAAAACAGGGGAAAGCAGTACGAGCGCACTCGATCGCGGCGATCGCCTCGCGGCGATCATGCGCCCGGCCGAGGAACCGCAAGGCCGCCGGATCGAGCGCCTGCACGCCGAGCGATAGCCGGTTGACCCCGGCTGCGGCAAAAGCGCGGAAACGCCCGGCTTCGGCCGAGTTTGGATTGGCTTCGAGGGTGATTTCGAGATCGTCCGCGACCCGCCACCGGCGCCGGACCCGGTCGATCATTGCAGCGACCGTTTCGGGCGGCATCAGCGAGGGGGTGCCGCCGCCAAAAAAGACGGACCCGACGATATGATCGGGCACATGCCCAACCATATGGTCGAGATCGGCGAGCAAGGCCTGCGTCCAACGTGCCGCATCGACGGCATCGCGGACGTGGCTGTTGAAATCGCAATAAGGGCATTTCGACCGGCAGAACGGCCAGTGAATATAAACGGCGAGCGGCGTCTCGGCATCCAGACTCTCACCTACGCTACAATCGGCATCAGCCGCCGCTTCTCCCGCATCTCCAGAGAGGGTCTCGAGAGCAGCCTGGGGGATCCGGGTGGCGATGTCACCCATATCGGAAATAGGTGTCTGCGAGTTTGGCGAAGGCGCGGGCGCGGTGGCTGATCTGGTGCTTCCGCGCGGGTTCGATCTCACCAAAGGTCAGGCTATCTCCTTCGGGAACAAACATCGGGTCGTAGCCAAAGCCGCGATCGCCGCGCGGTGGCCATATGAGGCGGCCTTGAACCTCGCCGCGAAAAATGTCGAGCCCGCCATCGGGCCACGCCAGTACCAAGGCTGCCACAAAAGAAGCACGGCGGTCTCTCCCACCGAGTTCTCGCTGGACCCGTGCCATGGCCTCGCCGAAATCCCCCGCCGGACCGGCCCAGCGCGCCGAATAGATGCCGGGCGCACCAGCCAGGGCCGGCACAACCAGCCCCGAATCGTCGGCGAGCGCCGGCAATCCGTCGAGTTGCGCCGCACTCTGTGCCTTGATCGCCGCGTTCGCCTCGAAACTGTCGCCGGTTTCCTCCGGCTCCGGCATCCCGAGTGCTGCGGCCGAAACCGCCTCGACACCAAATGGCGCAAACAGCGCGGTGATCTCCTCGACTTTGCCCGGATTGTGGCTGGCAATGACCAACCGGTGACCGGCAAGGCGCCGCGGCATCAGCCGGCGCCAAGCCCGAGCGCCACCCATTGGCGTCGGGTCAGGTCGCGGATGCCCAAACGGGCGAGGCGCAACATCTCGGCGAAGCGCGCTTCATCGAAGGGTAGCCCCTCGGCGGTGGCTTGGATTTCGACGATGCCGCCGCGGCCGGTCAATACAAAATTGGCGTCGGTCATCGCCTGCGAATCCTCTGCGTAGTCGAGATCGAGCACCACAGCCTCGCCGATCACGCCGCACGACACCGCAGCAACGCTGTCTCTAAGCGGCAGAGCCGATAACTGACCGACGGCAACCAGCCGGCTCAGCGCTTTGTGCAGCGCCACATAGCTGCCGGTTACGGCGGCGGTACGGGTCCCGCCATCGGCTTGCAAAACATCGCAATCGATCCGAATTTGACGCTCACCGAGTGCTGCCAAATCGGTCACCGCGCGCAAGCTGCGGCCGATCAGTCGCTGGATTTCTTGGGTGCGCCCGCTCTGCCTCCCACGCGCTGCCTCCCGCTCGGTGCGGGTCAAGGTGGACCGTGGCAGCATGCCGTATTCGGCAGTGACCCAACCCTTGCCTGTATTACGCAAAAATGGTGGCACACGGTCTTCGACCGTGGCGGTGCACAGCACATGGGTATCGCCGAATTTGGCCAAGCACGACCCTTCGGCGTATTTGGCGACAGCCGGCTCGAGGCTGACCACGCGCATCATATCCGGGGCGCGTCCCGAGGGTCTCATTCTCGTCTCCGGCAGGGATCGAGCGGCGACGCTACTCGCCCCGGCAACCGGCGTCTACCCTCCACAAGGGCGGCGGCAGTCTCGCCAGCCGGGCTGCGCCGCCTGCTTCGCCGACCGGCCAACGCGAGATGGGGGCGAGTGGCATGGCGCACCGTGCCGGAAATGGGCGAACACGCCGGTGTCCAGCGCTAACCATCGTCCGATAGCGAATGCACCGGCGCAGCAGACGAACTTGAACCGGCCGGATTCAGTGCTCGTATCCGTCAATGTGCGACAAATCGCACGGTGTCCGAGTAACGGAATCGCGTCCGCTTGAGCTGGGCGGGCCGCGCTTTGGGGATTCTGATCCAAGGCGAAACCCACAAGTCTTAGAGCCTGACCGGAAATTTCCATCGACGTCCACATACACCCGTCATTCCCGTGAAAGCGGGAACCCAGGGGACCGAGACCGGCGCGCCGGCCCTGGACCCCCGCCGCGGGGGTGACGACAAGTGGTTGGCGATCTTGCGCTCATTTTCGGTCAAACACTAAGGATCACGGCTGAGACGGCACGTCGGTGGAGACTTTCACCCATTCGGGTACGCTGAGCATCTCGACGGTGCCCCGCGCGGTGACTGTGCTCGTTACAGCCGCTGATCCGCGCGGGCCTAGGCGGGCCTCGACTAAAATCCGCCCCAGCTCTTGACCTTCTGACCGCTGCCTTTACTCGGGCAGCGAGGTTGACGGGACCGCTCGTACGGCCTCCTTAGGAGTCGACCCAGACGGCCGCAAATTCGTTATTCGAAGCTCACTTGCGAACCTTCTTTCCTCCATTCGGGTAATGGATGGCTTCTCGGCGCGCGCAGGGCGGCAATCGGACTGCCTACCAATCCAAACCATCCAACCTTGACCAGTGCCGACGCTATGGCGTCGATCTAAATTCTTCCTAAACGAGCTCCAATTCGCGGCGTGGGCGCGGTTTCGACGCGTTTGAGCTTCGGTTTGGACGCTCGCCTGACGCCTGTGGCAATAATGGGGCAGTGGTTATCTCCGACCGACCTGAGGGCCAGCCCGCGTGGATAAGCCGAGCCCAGCCGATGTCTTCCTGTTCGAAGGCTTTCGTCTCGATTGCCGCGGTGGCGTTCTATACCGGTCGGGTGAAGGGTCCTCGGGCGTGCCGGTTGAGCTCGGCGCGCGGGCTGTGGGACTGCTCAGCTTATTGGCCGCGCGGCAAGGTCAGGTGGTCGCAAAAGACGAGATTATGAAGGCCGTGTGGCCGGGGCGGGTTGTCGAAGAGGCCAATCTGAACGTTCAGATATCAAAGCTGCGGCAAATATTGGATCACAACCGGGCGGAAGGCAGTTGCATCCAGACCCTTCCCGGTCGAGGCTATTGCTTTGTTTCACCGGTGACCAGGGCGGTCGCTGATGCGCACCCTGCTTTGGAGGCTGGAGCACCGCGGCAACGTTTTTCGATTGTCGTGCTGCCCTTCGAAAATCTCAGCCCTGACCCCGACCAGCGATATTTTGCCGACGCGATCACCGACGATCTAACGACCAACTTGTCTCGATTCACCGACATGCTGGTGATCTCGCGCAACACCGCATTCACCTATCGGGACCGGCCGAGGGATACGAGGCAGATTGGCAGCGAGTTGAATGTCCGATACGTGCTCGAAGGGAGCGTCCGCCGGGTGGGCGCGCGGGTGCGCATTAATGCTCAGCTGATCGATGCGGAGGCCGATGCACATCTGTGGGCCGAAATGTTCGACCACCGCCTCTCGAACTTGTTCGAGCTGCAAGACGAGATCACCGCCGCCATCGTCGGGGCCATCGAACCGCAGCTGCTCAAAGCCGAGCGGGACCGCATTGCTCGTCGGCCGGCGGGTAACGAAGATGCGTACGAGGCCTACCAGCGGGGGCTTTGGTACTTCTACCGCTATACCAAGGAGGACAGCGTCGAGGCGGAGGCCCTCTTTCGGCGCGCGCTCGCCATGGATGCGCGCTATGCGCAGCCTGCCGCTCAGCTGGCGATCACATTATGCAACGCCGCGTATCTTGGCTGGACCGACAACCCCGAACAGAACTATGCGGAAGCGTTTCAGCTCGCCAAGCACGCGGTCAACCTCGATGCCTGGCTTCCGACAGCCCATTTTGCGCTCGGCCTCGTGAACATGTGGACGCACCGTTCCGATCGCGCGATATCGTCATTCCAGCAAGCGATCGACCTCAATCCCAGTTACGCCGCCGCTTATGTTCTTCTTGGTCAAATGCGGCTCTATCGCGGTGATGCTGAGCAGGCCGTTGCGCTTGCCGAACAGGGGATTCGGCTAAGCCCCAAGGACTCTCGTCTCTTCATCTGGCTGCCCGCACTCGCGGGGGCGCACTATCAGCTGAAACGATACGAGAAAGCGATCGATGCCGGATGGCGATCCTGGATGCTCAATCGCAATTGGCCGGCTGGCCTGCGCTACGTGGTTGCGGGGTTGGCCCAACTTGGCCGCGTCGAGGAGGCCAAGGCCGCGCTCGAGGATCTAAAGCGGCTGAACCCTGACCTGGGCTTTGTAGAAGCCAACCTTCGTCGGCTGTACGTAGACCAGAGTGCCATCGACCACGTCCTCGACGGTCTTCGCGCAGCCGGGTTCGAATGACGATGATCCGCGATGAGGTTCAGCTAACGAGCAGAAACCGGGGACCGCGTGCGGCGCGCATCCCGGCTGCCTCACGGCTTATCGGGGCAACGGCTCGACCCGCCCCAGGAACTTCCGCTCTCCGGTGCTGCGCGGCCCGTTGAGCGAGGAGCCGACGGGCCGCTCTTTGGGAGCGAAACGCTGGGGAAGGGCTCCCTGGTCACGCCGAACCCCGAGGCTGGCATTTTGACGAGCAACTCGGCGACAAAGGCGGCGAGGTTGCCGCCCGGAAAGAGGTGGCCCTCGATGCCGGCGGCAGCCGCGGCGGCACAGTCGGACGGTTTGTCGCCGATCAGAAAACTTCTCGCCTTGTCGACCGGCCAGCAGCGCAGCAGATCCTCGATCAACCCTGCCCCCGGCTTGCGCCAAAGACTCGCGAGCCGGTATTCGCCGAGCGCCGCCTTGGGGTGAAATGGGCAATAGCGGATATCGTCGATTTGGGCGCCGGCCTCG
>JAFAHP010000020.1 GCA_019237175.1 Alphaproteobacteria bacterium | reverse complement strand
ATAACGCAATATTGCCGCGACTTGATCGACCCGCGAGGGCAGCGCCACGACCATCGGCAATTGCCGATAAGCGGTCACGCCGTCACTCTCGTAAGCACGCCGCTCGGCCTCGGAGACAATGACGCCTTCTCCCGGCAGGATCTGCTGCAGCGCCGCGACGATTTCCGCGCGCCGCTGCAGCACCGCCGCATCGGGCGTCGGCATCTTCATCGCTTGCGGCTACCCCCGAAAATATCGGCGGCCACCGGCGATCGACGCTTATTTGAGTGTAATCCCGACCTAATTCGCCTTGGCAGGGCGTGGCCCGGCCATCCACGAGAACGCGCACCGGGCGTGCCGACCTCTCGTGGATGCCCGGACCAAGTCCGGGCAAGACGGGCGTTGATCGGGAACAATTCGCGGATCCTGCCGAGGCTCAGCCCTGCCGCGCCTTGTAGCGCGGGTTCGCTTTATTGATCACATAGACACGACCCTTACGCCGAATGATGCGACAGTTCTTGTCGCGTTTCTTGAGTGATTTGAGTGAATTGACGATCTTCATCTGGTTGGTTCCAATGACCGGTTCCGACACATAGAGTGTGGCGCACCTAAAATCAAACCGTGTCACACACCCGAGTCGGCACCACCCGCGCAAGAATTTATCGAGAAAACCACGACTGGGCTTGGTGCGGTCGAGAAGACTCGAACTTCCACGGAGTTTCCCCCACAGCGACCTCAACGCTGCGCGTCTACCAATTCCGCCACGACCGCACGGCAGGGGGGACGGTCTCGCGTCTCGCCGCGAGGCGGCGTGCTTAGCAAATCCGCGCTACCATATCAAGCGACATGGGATTTGACCTGAAGATGACAACCCGCGGTGATGTCGAGTGGCGATTGAGCCCCGGCGCTGTCGATTACACAGCGGCAGTTGACGTGATGGAGGATCGCGTGGCGGCGATCCGCGCTGGTTTAGCGCCCGAGCTGATCTGGCTTCTGGAGCACCCGCCGCTCTACACCGCCGGCACCAGCGCCCGCGACGAGGATTTGCTCGAGCCCCACCGTTTCCCGGTCTATCGCGCTGGCCGCGGCGGCCGTTACACCTATCATGGGCCCGGACAGCGCGTCGTCTATGTGATGCTCGATCTCACCCGCCGCGCCGAGGATGTGCATTGCTACGTCCACCATCTCGAAGAATGGGGCATCCGCGTTTTGGCGCGCTTTGGGATTGTCGGCGAGCGGCGGGACGGTCGGGTCGGCATTTGGGTCGGATCGGACGTCGGGGAGGCCAAGATCGTGGCGATCGGCGTACGCGTGCGGCGCTGGGTGACCTATCATGGGTTGGCGATCAACATCGATCCCGATCTCGAACATTACCGCGGAATTGTGCCGTGCGGCATCACCGAGCAGGGCGTCACTTCGCTCGCTGCGCTGGGTATTCGAGCGACGATGGCTGACGTCGATGCTGCGTTGCGCGTCACCTTCGCCGAAGTTTTCGACCGGCCCTCAGTCTGCACTCGCTGAAGTCTCGCTCCAGCGCCGCTGGGTGGGCCTTGAAAATCGGACAAATGTGTCCGATGTTGGCCTAATGAAACCGGCCGAGTTGTTGCGGCGCTTGCGTCGGTTCGCCGCGCGACGCGGGCTGGATTTGCAGATCTCGGAGGGCAGGAACCACACCAAAGTCGTCCTTGCGGGCCGACGCTCGGTCGTTGGCCGGCATGCGGCTGACCTGAAGACGGGAACCTTGCATGCCATCCTCAAACAACTCGGGCTGAAAGCTGAAGACATCGAGGAATAATCCCAATGCGTTACGCCTATCCCTACAAGTTATTGCCCCAGCCCGAAGGTGGTTTCACCGTCATCTTTCCAGACGTACCCGAGGCAATCACGCAAGGGGAAACAGAGGAAGAAGCCGCGGCTATGGCCGAAGATGCTCTTGTCACCGCGCTTTCCTTTTTCACCGACCGGGCCGAACCGTTGCCGCACCCATCTCCAGCCGAAGATAGGCCTCTCGCCTATGTGCCGCCTCTTGTGGCGGCCAAGTTGGCGCTGCATGACGCGATGCTGACAGCCGGAGTCTCGAACGTGGCGTTGGCGCGTCGGCTGGGTACGAACGAGAAGACGGTACGCCGCCTTCGAGATCCGCTTCACCAGAGCAGGATCAGTCAGGTCGATGCGGCGCTTCGGGCGCTGGGCAATCGGATGACCATTGTGATCGAGCCCGCGTAAAGCCCCTGCTGTCGCACAGCGAAAGGGGCGCACGCCCGCTGTCCGAGGGCGGGTGATTCATTTGCACCTCTGCCCTCGTCGGCCCATATGAGCCGCGCTATGACCACCCTCTTCGAGAGCCAGGCACCGCGCCCGCTTGCCGACCGATTGCGGCCCAAAAACCTGACGGAGGTGGTGGGACAAGATCACCTGCTTGGGACCGACGGCCCGATCGGGCGCATGGTGGCGCGCCGGCAATTGTCGTCGATGATCCTGTGGGGCCCGCCTGGCTGCGGCAAGACGACGATCGCCCGGTTGTTGGCACGTTCCACCGATCTCCACTTCGAGCCGCTGTCGGCGGTTTTTTCCGGGGTCGCGGATCTCCGAAAGGTGTTCGATGCGGCCCGCAAACGGCGTGAGATCGGCAACGGCACCCTATTGTTTGTCGACGAGATCCACCGCTTTAACCGTGCTCAGCAGGATGCGTTTTTGCCGGTCGTCGAAGACGGTACCGTAATCCTGATTGGCGCCACCACCGAAAACCCGTCCTTCGAACTGATCGGCGCTTTGCTGTCGCGCGCCCAGGTGTTGGTGTTGCGGCGCCTCGGCGACGCGGAGCTTGAAACGCTGCTCAGTCGCTCTGAGGCGGCGCTCGGTCACGAGTTGCCGTTGACCGCCGATGCGCGCGCCGCGTTGCGGGCAATGGCGGACGGCGACGGCCGTTTTCTCTTCAACCTCGTCGAAGAAATCGCCGGCCTCCGAGCCGACGGCCTCCTCGATCCGGCGGCACTCGCCAAGCTCGTGCAGCAGCGCGCTCCGCTCTATGACAAGGCTCAGGAAGGACACTACAATCTGATCAGCGCGTTGCACAAATCTGTGCGCGGGTCCGACGCCGATGCTGCGCTTTACTGGCTAGCGCGCATGCTGGCGGGTGGCGAAGACCCGGGCTACATCCTACGCCGGCTGACCCGGGCCGCAGTTGAGGACATCGGCCTTGCGGACCCGCAAGCCGTCGTTCAGGCGCTCGCCGCGTGGGACACTTACGACCGGCTGGGTTCGCCGGAGGGTGAACTGGCAATCGCGCAATGTGTAATTTATCTCGCGACGGCACCCAAATCGAACGCGGCCTACACCGCATTTAGCGATGCTCAGCAGATGGCGCGGGAGACCGGCTCGCTAATGCCGCCGTTGCATATCCTTAATGCGCCGACTCCACTGATGCGCAAGCTCGGCTATGGCGGCGGCTACGTCTACGACCACGAGACCGAGGAAGGCTTTTCGGGACAGAATTATTTCCCCGGCAGTGTCGACCGTCGCGAATTTTATCGGCCAAGCGAGCGCGGCTTTGAGCGGGAGATCAAAAAGCGGCTCGATTACTGGGAGAAGCTGCGGCGGCGCGCCGCCGAGCCATCGCAATGAGTGTCGGGATCCAGACGATCAAGGTATCCGACGACGACGGGTCATTGCGCCTCGATCGCTGGTTTAGACGACATTATCCGGCTCTGGCGCATGGTCGGCTCGAAAAACTGCTGCGTGGCGGACAGATCCGGGTCGACGGCAAGCGCGCGAAGGCCGGGGATCGAGTGGTCCCGGGGCAGGCCATTCGCGTCCCGCCGGTCGAGAACACCGAGCCCGCGATCGCGCCGGCGCCCTACAGAGTATCTGCGGCGGATGCGGCGATGCTGCAGGCGGCGGTATTGCACCGCGATGACGATGTCATCGTGCTCAATAAGCCGCCGGGTCTTGCAGTCCAGGGCGGAACACGAACCGAGCGTCATCTCGACGGCCTTCTCGACACGCTGCGATTTGGCTATGCCGAGCGGCCGCGCCTCGTCCACCGGCTCGACAAGGAAACAAGCGGGGTTCTGGTGGTTGCCCGCACCGCGGCAGCGGCGGCGTTCTTGACCCGCGCGTTTCGCGACAAGACAACGCGCAAGGTCTATTGGGCGCTTGTCGTCGGCCGGCCAAAGCCGGCTCAAGGGCGGATCAGCTTGGCGCTCGCAAAGCGCGCTGGACCCACCGGCGAGCGCGTCCGCAAGGACCCCGACGGCGGCAAACCTGCCGTCACCTATTACCAGGTCGTTGACAGCGCCGGTGAACGCGCGAGCTGGCTCGCCCTGTTACCGGTGACCGGGCGGACGCATCAGCTGCGCGTGCATTGCGCGACGATCGGCACGCCAATTTTGGGCGACCGGAAATACGGAGATGCCGACGCCCAGCGCTCCGGCATGCCCGATCTGCGGCGACTGCATCTGCACGCACGGGAATTGGCGGTCCCACACCCGACAGGCGGTGTTCTGCACGTCAAAGCGCCGCTGCCGCCGCACATGCGGCAGAGTTGGGAATTCTTCGGTTTTGCACGCGATGCCAAAGATCCGTTTGTGGCGTTGGATCTGTCGAGATGAAACGCTTTTACAAGAGTGCCGAGGCCGTGTTCGCCGGCGAGGGCTACGGGATCTCTCTTGACGGCAGGCCGGTCAAGACACCGGGGCGGCGCGGTCTGATTCTGCCGTCCGCGGCGCTGGCGGCGGCCATCGTCACCGAGTGGAACACCTCGCAGGGTGATATCCGACCGGCAGAGATGTCATTGACCCAGATCGCCAACACCGCAATCGACCGAGTGATGCCGCAGCGCGCGGCGGTTGTGCAGCACATTGCGGGCTACGCCGGTACCGACCTCGTATGCTATCGCGCAACGCGCCCGCCCGCGCTGGCGTCGCGCCAGCAGTCGATATGGCAGCCCCTCGTCGACTGGGCGGTGCTGCGCTACGATGCGCCGCTCGAGGTTACGGTCGGCGTCATACCGATTACCCAGCCACCGGCGAGCCTCCATGCTCTTGCCGCTGCGGTGGCGCAGCACGACGATTTCGCGCTCGCGGCCCTGCATCTCGCAACCGCCGCCTGCGGATCCCTGATCATCGCCCTAGCCTTGGTCGAGGGCCGGCTCGATGCCGATGAAGCCTTTGCCGCCTCGCAACTCGACGAAAGCTTCCAGATCGAGGGCTGGGGCGAGGACACCGAACAGGCGCGGCACCGTCAGGCGCTCGCCGGGGACATTGCGGCTGCAGCGCAATTCTTGTCCCTATTGCGGACCTGATTCTTCCGATCGTCGCGTCCATACCGCATCGGGGGTGACGACAAAGTCGACCCGGCCCTCCTCGAGCGTCCTCAGGCACTCCTCGGGGCGATTGACAATCGGTTCCTCATGCACATTCAGGCTGGTGTTCACCAGCACGGGCAATCCGGTGCGCATCTTGAAGGCGGCCAATATATCAAAATAAAGAGGGTTGTCGGGACGCTCGATGATCTGCGGCCTCGCACTGCCGTCGACATGCACGACCCCGGGGATCCTCTCGCGCCATTGGCGCCGGACACCGCAGCTGATTGTCATAAAATGGGCGGCGTAGCGGTTGGTCGAACCGATCTCGAACACCACGCCGGCGTCGTCCGCGCCGACGACCGGCGCGAACGGCATGAACTCGCTGCGCCTGAGCCGGTGATTGAGCTGTTGATTGATTTCCGGATCGGCAGGATTGGCGAGAATGCTGCGGGCGCCGAGTGCCCTCGGGCCATACTCCATGCGGCCATTGTAGATTGCGCCGATTTGGCCTTGCACGAGCAATTCGGCTGCGGTCGCAGCCGGATCGCCGGCAACACGCCCAACCGCAGCCGAGGCGTCAAACACGTTGTTCACCGCCGCTTTCGGATCGGCGCCCCAATAGACGTTGGTGAGCCGATGGCGATGTCTGAGCCACACCGGCAAACCGTCGCGCTCGAGCAGAAATTGCAAGGCACCACCGATGACGAGCCCATCGTCACCCATCGGCGGGACGACAAAAACCTCATCGAGCGCCAAGGTCTCGGCAAGGAGTCGGTTGAGACGCACATTGGCAAAGACGCCGCCCGCCAGACCGAGCCGCCGCACCTTGTGCGTGTCGAGCAAGCGGCTTACCGCTTCACGGATGCAGTGTTCGAGCAGCGCCTGCACCGAAGCGGCGGCGTTCTCGCGTGTTTCGGTTAGAGCCAGCGGATAAAAACACTCCCGCATCGCCGCGTGGTCGGCAAAGTCCATCGTGATTCGGCCGTCCTCGGAGATGCGGTAATGACGCAGCATTTCGGGAAAGAGGGTGGGCTCGCCGTAGGCGGCGAGCCCGGTCAATTTGCCTTCATGACGATTGATCTTCCAGCCCAGCGCCTCGGTAAAACACCCATAGGCAAGACCAAGGCTGCCGGAACCATCGTTTTCCCGCAGCCAGCGGTCGTCGCCGTAAAGGTTGGTGAGCTGACCGTCTTGCAACAAGTAATGGCTGTAATAGACATGGTCGCCGCTCCCGTCAGCCGTGTAGAGAAGAGCATTCTCCCAGTCGGTAAAGAACAAACTCGGCAATGCGTGGCAGAAATGGTGATTGGTAAAGAACAGACGTGTATCCGCTCGCAATCCGAGGTCAGCTAGCAGCGCTCCTCGATTAAACACATCGGACGCGGTCGCGCCTGGCACTTTCGAGACGACAACACTCAGGTCGCGCACCTTCTCGCGACCGATCAGATAGCGAAACTCCTCACGGATTTTCTCATGCGGTCGCCAATGCGTGTAGTAGCGCCTGGGAAAGAGGCAGCGTGAGCACACCAGCACATCGATCTCTCGGCGCTCGATGCCGGCAATGTTCAATATTTCGGCGATCGACTTTTCCGGGAACCCGCCGGAGCATTTGACGCGGTTCAACCGCTCTTCGGCGACCGCGGCTAAGAGCCGGTAATCGTCAAACAATGCCGCCGACGAATCGTGCGGGCCGCTATGCAGGCTGAGGATCAACATTGCGTGGTTCGGACGGGGTCGCCGGGGAGGAGATGTCGCACGTCAATCAATGATAGCCGCGAAGCGGCGGGCGAAGACGTCAGGAGCATATTGTTGGATCACCTCCGTTCGGATCGCGGCCCGATCGTAGCATGATGCCCGGCTTCGCATGTGCAACAGCGCATCGCGTAACGCGCACGGATCGCCGGGCGGGACGAGCAGCCCATTGGTCGGATCGATCAAATGATCGGGCCCGCCGCTGGCGGTGCTGATGACCGGCAGCCCGCAGGCCAA
>JAFAHP010000781.1 GCA_019237175.1 Alphaproteobacteria bacterium | reverse complement strand
CCGCGCGATCATCGAAGCGAAGCAGGCCTGATCCGCTCAGTCGCCTATTCCCAGGTGAGACGCGGGGCTTTACCCAGCTTGGCTGGCCCCAAAAACATCTGGCCGTTCTGGATCGTGAACGAGGTTTTGATCGCCGGCTTGCCATCTGCAGAGGTCTTGGCAAGCAAATTTAGCGCGATACGAGCGAGAGCGGCGTCGCTCGCCCGCATCCGGCCGCCATCGACGAGCGCCGTCAGGATCTTGTCATAGCCCTGGACCTCGCCGGAAAAGGCGCCCACGGGCTGCAGCCCGTCATCGAGGGCGAGCGTTCCTAACCCTGTCGCGGACACCCCGCCCCATCTCAATCCAAAATTATCGACTTCAATCGTCCCGCCGGCGTCACGCCAGGCGGTAAGCGCCTCAGTAAGCCGCCCGTTCGGAAGCGTGCCCTTGATCGTTGCGGCAAAGTCGAGCTCGTCGAGCTTTGCACCCAATGGGCCGAGGGCCGCGGGAGCCTCTACCCGGTGGGCGGCGACAGCAATGGCCATCTTCGGATCGCCGTGCCGACCCCCCGGCTCCGGTGGGACCTCGATCCAGGCATCGGTCGACCCGAGCTGAATTTGCGAGATTGCGTGGAGATCGGTTTCCCGCAACCTGAGCCACAAATTCCAGCCCCCTTCGGGCGGAATCCAGACAACTCCCTCAGCGTTCTGCGTCACGAACTTCACCGGCACCTTGTCGGCAGGTGCAACAAGATCGGCCGTGATGCCGTCGCTTGCGGTGAGCTGCCAATCGGTGAGATCCCACGGTCTGGCGACGCCCGAAAGCGATCGGATGCGAACCTCCGGTGACGGAATGCGTGCGCCGTCACGCATCTTTGCGCTCTCCAACTCGACCCGGAATGCGACAGGAAAGCCGGTGACCCGCATCTTCTCCCACGAGATGTCGAATTTGTCTGCGCGCGGCGATTGCACCCAGGCGACGAGGCCATCCTGAATGTTCCCGGCGGCATCGAACCAGAAGGCGCTGTAGGCGCCGGCAACCACCACTAGCAGCACAGCAAGGAGGGCGAGCGCAAGCCTGGTCGAGCGACGCATTCTATGGCCAGGAAGTCCGGATCGCGGCGGGTGCGGCACCAAGATCGAGCTTTCCGTCAGCGCTCAGCTTGCCGTCTTCCCAGCGGAACAGGTCGAGCCCATGGTCGGCCATCGAGCAGACGAGGATCAGGCGGCCATCTTTTGAGAACGCGATGCCCTGTGACCAGCGACCGATCGGCCCTTCGGCAAGCCGTCGTAAGCTTTGCCCTTCCACCGCAAACAGCACCAAGCTGCCATAGTCGCGGTAGAACGGCGAGCTCGCGGGCTTGGTCGAGCCTTCGATATTGGCGACAGCCAGTAATTTGCCGTCGGGCGAGAATTTGAGCCCCTCTGGCGAATGACCGACCGAAACCGTCTCTACGGTGCGGAACGGTTGTTGCGTCAAGTCAATGAGGCTGACCGTATCGATGTCGCCGTTACCGCGGCCCATGTTCGAAACCGCGGCCAGGGTACCGTCGCGGTTGATGTCGAGGGTGTAGGGGCTGACCCCGCTCGTCAGCGGCCGCTCATCGACCGTCAAATTGGTGCCTTCGATATGCAGCACATCAACCCGATTATCGCCGTAGCGGGTGAGGAGCGCCGTCTTGCCGTCGGGCAGAAAGGCGACCGAGCTCGGCAGCGATTTCGGATTTCCAAGGTCGAGCTTACCGGCCGGATCCAATCGCTTGTCCCTGACCGTGAAGACCGAGAGGGTGCCCTCGGTGCGGTTCGCCACGAGCGCGAGCGTGCCGTCGGGTGAAATCGATACCTCGTTGGCGCCCTCCCCTGAATTCACCTGCTGCACGACCCGTGGCGGAGAAGCTTTCAAGTCGATGACCGAAACACGGTCATCGGGGACGATCCTGTCGGGGTTCTGCGGCTCGATCTGGGTCGCCGCGGTGACGATCGCATAGCTTTCGTCGGGCGCGATCCAGATCGAGGTCGGCGCGCCGACGACGCTGGTCGGAGCGTTGACACTCGCTATGACTTTGGGCGGGTTTTGCGCGACATCGATGATCGACACGCTGTCCGGCGGCGGGTTCTTGGCTGGCCCGACTACCCCCGCGATGTTCGCGCTATGATTGTCGTTGGCGGTAACTGCAAGATCCGCAGCGGCCGGTAAGGCCAGCGCCGCGAACACGCCGAACAAACCCCACATCTCAGAGCGAGCCATTACCCTCCCCCGTCGGCCATTCGCCAGCACCTCCTGTTTCTGCAGGAAAAGAACAGGAGGCGGCCGGTATCGGCCGAGACC
>JAFAHP010000715.1 GCA_019237175.1 Alphaproteobacteria bacterium | reverse complement strand
GCCTTAGCCTTTGCTTGATTTTTGTTAGGGCCAGCACATCATTTCGTCATGAAACGCGCAAGGCCGCCCCCGAACCCCTCGGCGCGTGGTTGAAACCGCATGCGGCTGAGGTTCGACGATTATATCCTCGATGTCGCGCGCCGCGAGCTGCGGCATAGACAGTCTAGGGGATTTTAGGGACATCCTCATGCGACGTTATCACCCCCCGAAATTGCGCTGATGCCGACACCCTTCCGGACGAGTCGACTGTCCCCGAATAGGGGGCGGACCACGGCCGTCCAACCTAGAAGGAATGAATCGTTACTCGGCGCGCCGCTATCGTCATTATCTCATTTAGGATAACGCCACAACTTTCCGCGGCGTTCGGCATTGCCGTGCCGGTGTACTCGCCGTCGAATAAGTATAGGAGCGCGATTTTCTCCATCATGACGGAAAGCAAGCGCGGCGCAGCTATTTTTGTTTGACTCAATGAAGCCGCGCGCAAGCGTCCGAGCAAACGCGCCCCTGCGTTCGCTCAATCCTATTCAGGCCCGCGAATGAACTCGGCGATTTCATCGACCACCTCTTCTTCGATGCCGGCATAGCCGTGCTCGGAATACGGTCCGCACGGGTCTTGGGCCACCGAATGGCCGCCCTCGAAAGAGGCGCTCGCTTTGTCAATTGACGGGAGGACCTCGAACAGTGCCGCCGAACCAGCGGGTGGGGTGAATTGGCAATGGTCATCCTGATGCCAGACCACAAGGGCTGGAACAGTGATGCGCGCGGCATAGAGGTTGAAAGTCGCCTGGTCAGCCGACGAGTCCAGGACGGTCACCGTTGACGTCAAAACCACGCCTCTGAGCCCGGCCAGGGCCGGCCGAGCGCCGCCCGCCGTCACGATCGAGATGCTGCCGTTGCTTGTGCCAACCACCCAGACCGGTTTGCCCCACCGGTTTAGAGCGGCCTTGATAAAGCCCTGCAATTCGGCAGCGTGCGTCGCACTCAGCCGGTCTCCCTCACTGAGACCGTTGGGGTGCGCAGGCGCGCTGTCCGCCATCATGACGTTAAGCCCATTGCGCAGGAAGAGGTTTGCGGATCGGATCAGAAAGTTCCCGTTTTGTAAGATGGTGCCGATGGCGCCGGTGGTGATGCCGGTTCTATCGAGGGGCAGCAGACCATTGCCTCCGGTCATCAGAACAACGCTCGCACGGGCTGTGGGCGCCGGCTTTTCGAGACGCACGGGCGGCGTGTAGACGGTGAATGTTGTATCGATAGTCACTGCTTCGGCGTCGGCAGCGCGGGCAGCAGGTGGGGCGCTGTAGAAGGCAAATGCTAGGGAGATAGCGAAGATGAATGCAGATCCCTTGAGCGGCCTCACTGAGCAGATGACGTTCGCTGATTTGTCCATCGAACCCCCCAACCAGGTTAACCGGATGATTAGATTATGGAGCAGTCCACGCGTTGTTGCAGCCCAGCGGGTCGCGCGAAAGCGTTAGCTTTTGCTTGATTTTTCTTAGGGCCGGCGCATCATTTCGTCATGAAACGCGCAAGGCCGCCCCCGAACCCCTCGGCGCGTGGTTGAAACCGCATGCGGCTGAGGTTCGACGATTATATCCTCGATGTCGCGCGGCGCGAGTTGTGGCGCGGCTCCGAGCCGGTCGTGGTCGAGCCGCAGGTCTTCGACCTGCTGGCCTATCTCGTGCAGCACCCGGAACGGGTTGTCACCAAGGACGAGCTGTTGCAGGCCGTATGGGACGGCCGTATCGTATCGGACTCGGCGATCACCAACCGCGTCAATGCGGCCCGCCGCGCGATCGGCGACTCGGGAAAGGCGCAACGCCTGATCCGCACGGTGCCGCGCAAGGGCCTTCGCTTTATCGGTGCAATCAACAAAGAGGCCGTGGAGTCGACAAAGGAGGTCGTGCCGCAGAGTTCCCGTCGCCGCCAGGGCATCGCTCTCGCCTTCACCGCCGCAGTGTCGGGTTTGCTGGGCGCTGCCATCGCCGCGTCTTTGCTGTGGCCGAGAGCGGGCCATCCGTGGATATTGGCGGTCGGAATGCACTCCGCGCCGAAACCGACAACGGTGTCGGCAGGCGATCTACGCCCGCCTATAGAAGTGCTTCCCCTAACCGCCCTTGGCAACAGCACCGATCAGCCGGACCTGGCCGTGGGCCTTACCCCGGACCTGACGACCGGATTGTCGCGAGGCGGTTGGCTCGTGACCTCGCGGGTGACAACGTCCGCATATTTGGTCGG
>JAFAHP010000761.1 GCA_019237175.1 Alphaproteobacteria bacterium | reverse complement strand
CAATCGCGGCGAACCGCTCCCGCGGACTAATGCGGTCGTTAGAGAAGCCCAAGCACAGACGAACACAATCCGTGTTGGTTTGTCGGCGCAACGCGCACAGTCGTCGACGGCCATAACGGCATTTTTGGCCATGTATTCGTTGACTTTGTCTACCACCTCGTCGCATCGCACGCAATCAGGCAATGATTTTCAACCGACCGCTCTGTGTCATAGGTGCTGATGCTGGACGGTTTCAGAGGTGAAAATATAAGCTGTTCGAAGGGAGGTCGCTTCAGGCAGCGAAGCGGTCGCGAGTGAGCATGATGAGACTGAGCCTGCCGACGAGCACCGCCAGCAATTCGGTCTGCGGCACCACGACCGTGGGCAACTCGACGGTCAACACTAGGCCGCCGCCATCCAAATCGGCTCGAACGCGCCATTGATTTGCGCCGGCAACAAGATCGGCGGCAACCTCTACGTCAGAAAAAACAACAACTCTGTGCAGACCTTTGATAATTTGGTCGCCAACAACGCCACAGCACTCAGCAACACCGGGACGCTCGACGTCGTCGGCAACAATGTTGGCAATATCCTCCAAGGGGTGCCTCGAGCACGGCGGGATAGACGATCGGCTGGACATTGATCCCGCGGTTGAACAGCGCCTGCGCTCGCCGCACAGCACGATCGAGGCACCGACCGAGCCGCCGAGTTTCGACAGCTGCGCGGAACATCGATCACCGCAGCCGGTTTGGGCGCGCCGCGGGCTGATAGAAACACTGGTCGGGCGCCATCGCGAGCTCCGCGATTAGCGCATCGACCGCAGCGAAATGATCTGTCCAGCGCGGCGGCTGCCAAGCTGCCAAGCGCTGCAGCTGGGCCTCGCGCCGCGGCGAGGGATCGAGAGCATAGTCTAGAACCGCCGCGCGCCAAGCGCTGCAATCGAGCGGGTCGAAATATTCCGGCACATCGCCGCCAATCTCGTGCAGCGGCGGAATGTCGCTGCAAAGCACCGGAGTGCCGAAAACCAGCGCTTCGATCAGCGGAAAGCCAAACCCTTCGGCGTGAGACGGCAGCAGCAATGCCCGCGCATTTTTTACCAGTCGAACCACCTCGGCATCGGGCAGTTTACTGCGTTCTAAGACAACGCCGCGCAATCCAGGACAGCGATCGAGCATGTCGATTGTGTTTTCGATTTCCCATCCTCGCCGGCCGATCAGCAGCAGGGCTGGCGCCTGGCCGTGCAATCGCCTGACAAAATCACGCCACAAGTTGAGCAGCAGCAGATGGTTTTTGTGCGGCGCGATCGTGCCAAGGCAGACGAAATACGGGCGTTCCGCCGGGTCTGACTGAGGCGCGCCACCGGCTGGCAGGTCCACGCCGAAGGGTGAGGTCAGCATTCGGAGGCAACGATCACCACGAAGCGCTTCACCCGTCGCGATCGATGGGACGATGACGGCATCGGCGAGTGCCCTGACCGTTGCGATGCGCCGACGATGACGGGCGTCCTGACCGGGCCTTGCGTATTCCGGAAACTCGATCGGGATCAAATCGTGGATTAGGCAGACAAATCTCATCCCGTATCGGTTCTTGATCCTGGCAATAAGATGCCGGTTTTCGAGATGGTGGTGTGACACCAGCAAATAGATCGCCTGGTGCGTATCGCGCGACGTGTCCCCCGGTAAGGCGCGCCCCCGCGATAAGCTTGCGAACCGCAGGTGCATTATCGCCCACCGGACCCTGCGGCGGTGGCGCATACTAGCCCCGTCACGCCACAAGATAGCAAGCGCCGCGATATAACGCTCTACTGCCGGACGTGGCAGCAATGCAAACCGCCCGTAACGCGTAACCCGGGCAAAACCCAGTGCGTCAGTCCCGGCGATCAGATGTCGGGCGTAGGCAAGTTCGACTCGATCAATCCCGGTCGGCGTCACGCGTCCGGCCCGCGCGATCAAGCGTGAGACATCAAAGACGATCACTGCGCATCCGGGCGGTCAAACGAGTATATGCTAGACTGTGGCAAACCGCCGAAGCACCACCGCTCCCGCTGTCGAATGGACGTTAGGGTGCATTCGAGCCTGCAGTGAGCGGCGTCTCGACGAACTAGCGACGTCGGGGGCAATGATCGATTGGGTCTCCCCGGCGCCGGCCAGTTCAGCCACAATCCGCGACGAGCGGGGGTGGTTCGCGTAAAACCCCGCGCTGGCAACCTGGGCGGGGGCACCCTCCGACGCGCGGCGCATCCCGGCGCAGAAACATCGTTACGATGACGACACTCTCTCCAATTACGCTCTCTCCCCTGCCGCCGGCTAGCACCGGCGGCTAGACCACCTGCAATTGCGTCGTTATCAAACGCGAGGCGTAAACCCGCAGCCAACCGGCGACATCGAGCCAGCCCCGCTCGTTGCGGGGGGGCCGGATTGCACGGATATGGGCGTTGATGATCTCCGACAGGTCGCGGATCGGGCGCGGCCGATCAAATTCGGTCGACCAAAAAAAGAGTATCCCCTCGCGCCCTTCGTGTTTGGCAATCAGGCAGTTCGGAGCACTGCCGGTTCGGTTGTACAGCCCTATTGCCGAATAATTTTCAAGATGGCTGACAATCATCACCCCTTCCGTACCAGGAAAGGCATACTTCATTGCTGAAAACCAACGGCATAAGACCGTCAGTTCCTGTTCAGTAAACTCATATTCATTCGAAATCCCCGACGACGCATCGCCGGTCCTCAGCGCCGTCTTCTGTGCCGCTGACGGAAACGGCACGATGTTCGCATGTTCCGACGCGTGTTCCACTTTGCCCCCGTCTTTCAGGCCGGCAATCGCCGGCCGTGTCCCCGCTTTACCACCTGGACCTGCCCCTGCCCGAACTTGCCCCGGTGTTCGATAGATCGAGCAACGAACCGATAAGGTGCAGGCTTGACCACTATTTATCGGACAGCGATCGATACAAGCTACCGTGCCGATTTCATTAAGCCCAATACTATCTGGGACCGATTCCGAGTCAATCGAGGCAAATCCAATTTGGGGCTTTTGCGCTCAACTGTGGCTACAATGCAACAGTGGCAAAATCGCTACAGGCTATAAAACTTGCGGTTTTGTGGTGCCTCCGTTCTGAGGATGCTGTCATCTGGCCAGCATAAAGAACCCGCGACGAGGGGATCCGTCACCGAGCCCGGCCTTAGAACGGCTCAATTTGCGGGTCTGCACATCAGGCCGCGGCGAGAGGGGGATTGTGCCTGGATTCGTTTGCTTCCAAACCGTGCCGCTCAGCGCGCAAGCGCCTTGGCCTTCCACAACTCCCAGGGGCGGCCGATCTGGCCACTATTGGTTTCGGCTGCCGCGTGGGCTTCGTCCTCGTTGAGGAACACGACCTGTCCCTGGCCCAACCGCAGCGCTTCGCTTTGCAGCCGGGCATTGACCTCGGTATAGACGGCGCGGAAAACCGCTTCCCTGATCGAGCGGCCGACAACAACGTTGCCATGGCCGCGCATCAGCGCCACCGGTGCGGCTCCGAGCGACTTGGCCAAAGCCGCGCCGAGTGCGGGATTGCGAATGAGCATGTCGGTGGCTGGGCCACCGTTATCGCGAATCTCGAACACCGGCACGCCACCGCCGAGAAATCCGCCGAGATGAAAGATCGGCCTGAGCGGCACGCCGACAACCCCAAACGGGATCACCGCCGGTGAGTGGCTGTGCACGATCGCGAGAACGTTCGGGTTGACCCGGTAGATCTCGCCATGGATGAACCGCTCAAGGTATGCGGTTCGCCCGCGCCCGGCGATGGCGTTGCTGTCGAGATCGAATTCCATAATATCGCCGGCGGTGACCAGGGCCGGCGCCATGCTTCGCGCCAGCAAGAAACGGTCCGGGTCTTTGTCGTGGCGGGCGCTGACATGGCCAAAGCCGTCGAGCACGCCCTGATCGGCCAGAATGCGATTGGCCGCGACGAGATCGTCGATCAACTCGGAACCCGCCGAGCGCGGGGATGTCGCTGCGGCCGATCCGGTCGCCAGGACGCCGATGAGTTCGGTCACGAGATTTCTCAACATTTGTTTCCTCCCCGCCTCCCTCGATCGGGTAGATCGCAAGAGGCCTATCAACGCCCGCCCACGTACTTGCGCATCTTACACGTCGGCGCTGAGCGAGCCGGTGTTGGGCTGGAACGCGTCGCTACAGACGCGCTCGCGGATGTCCTGAGAAAACACACTCGCCCGTCATGATCGCCACCCGGATAAAAAGCAATCGAACACACGGAAACCCTGGCGCCAGCCGACCATCGTGCGGGATGAATCCATGATCCTAAATGCTGGGTAACCACCGCCGCTGCGGCCGGCTGTAGCATAATCGCGGGATTGCGGGGGCGCGTTGCTCCAGCTTCGCCGGATCTTCTAACCTCGTGCAATCTGAACCAGCCGGAGGGATGCGATGAGCTTCACGATTTTGCTGTTGTCGGCCGAGGCCGATCCATCTTGGCCTGAGAAAATCCGGGCCGCCGTGCCGGGTGCGGTCGCCAGGATTTACGCCGATCCGATGACCGCGCTTGCAGACATCGAGACTGCCGATGCCGCCTACGGAACCGTGCCGCCCGAGCTGTTCGCACGCGCGAAAAAGCTGCGCTGGATCTGCGCCTCCCGCGCGGGCTTGGGCGGCGCCTATTTCTACGATGCTTTGGTCGACAGCGATGTCGTCGTGACCGGCATGCACGGCAGCTACAACGAGCATCTTTCGACGCACGCAGTGGCGTTTTTGCTTGCCTTTGCCCGCCGCTTTGACCACTACCTGCCGCTGAGGCACTGGCAGAGGGGTCCCGGGATGATCCACCTGCCGGGACAAACGGTGTTGATCGTCGGCGTCGGCGGCTCGGGCAGCGAGGCCGCCAAGCTGTGCGCCGCCTTTGGCCTGCGGGTGCTCGGCATCGATCCGCGGGTTAAGGAGCCACCGGTCGGGATGGTCGGGCTCAGCACCTCGGACCGGCTCGAAGAGCACCTGGGTGAAGCCGATTTCGTGATCCTGACGACGCCTGAAACACCGGACACGTTGGGCATGTTCAACACCCGCCTGTTCTCGCGGATGAAGCGCGGCGCCTACTTCATCAATATCGCCCGCGGGCGCTGCGTCGTCACCCAGGATCTGATCGCGGCTCTCGAATCCGGCCGGCTCGCCGGCGCCGGTCTCGATGTCGCCGATCCCGAGCCACTGCCCGCCGACAGCCCGCTGTGGCGCATGCCCAATGTGCTGATCACGCCGCATGTCGCGATCCTCGGCACCCCGTATCGCCAGAAATGGGAAGCGATCCTCCTCGAAAACTGCCGGCGCTTTGCCGCCGGTCAGCCGCTTATCAACGTCGTCGACAAGCGGGAATGGTTTTGATGGCGACGCATCTCCGCGCCAGACGCATTCGGCCCAAGCGCATTCCCGCCGGTTTGAGGGGGCGGGCCGGGATCGGGCTCCCCACCAACGAACAAGCATTTTTTGCGGGGCGGCAACCCCGCCGGGGGCCGGCGATGGCGTCCGAGGGCGACGCCGCCTTACCACTTGCGCTTGCGAGCCCCGGCTGCGCCAGTTCAGTTCCCAATGAGATCGTGCACCTGCTTCGCCGGGACAGCCTCCGCGCGATGCGCGGACCGGCGGCGCCCGAGCCAGTGGCCAAGGCGGTCCATGTAGATGTAGACGACCGGTGTCGTGAACAGGGTCAAGAGCTGCGATACCAGCAGGCCGCCGACGATCGCATAGCCCAGAGGCTGGCGAATTTCCGAGCCGATACCGGCACCGAGCATCAGCGGGATGCCGGCAAGCAGCGCGCACATCGTTGTCATCAGAATCGGCCGAAACCGCAACCGGCAGGCCTCGTGGATCGCCGCCTCGGTGCCGAGCCCGCGCTCGCGCTGACCAGCCAGCGCGAAGTCGACCAGCATGATGCCGTTCTTCTTGACGATGCCGATCAACAGGATGATCCCGATGATGCCGATCACGTCGAGCGGCATGCCAAACAGCATCAGGGTCAAAAGCGCCCCGAGCCCGGCCGAGGGCAAGGTCGAGATGATCGTGATCGGGTGGATCGTGCTCTCGTAGAGCATGCCGAGAATGATGTAGACCGCGATCAGGGCGGCGAGGATCAGGATCGGTGTGCTGCTCAGCGAACTCTGAAACGCCTGTGCGCTGCCTTGGAAGCTCGTCGCTATCGAAGGCGGCAGGCGCAGCTCTCGCGACGCCTGCTCGATTGCCGTTACCGCCTCGCCGATCGAGACATTGTTGGGCAGGTTGAAGCTCAATGTCACCGACGGGAATTGGCCCTGGTGGTTGAGGGCGATCGGTGCGGTCGTCGAGGTTATCGTTGCGAGCTCGCTCAACGGCACTTCGCTGCCGCTGGCCGAGGTTGCGTAAATGCGGCTCAGCGCATTCGGCCCGAGCTGGAAATCGGGCTCGACTTCGAGAATCACGAAATATTGGTTGAGCCTCGTATAGATCCGGGCGGCAACCCGCTGTCCGAACGCATCATAGAGGATCGAGTCCACGGTGGACGGGTTGATGCCGAGCTGTTGAGCGAGCTGGCGGTCGACCTCGACCTTCAGGACCCGTCCAGTGCTCTGCTGGTCGCTGGCGACGTCGGTCAACTGGGGCAATGTCCGGAGCTTCTGTAAGAGGATTGGCGCCCAGTGATCGAGCTCGTCGCTGTCGACATCGACGAGCGTGTATTGGTACTGGGTCTTTGAAAGCCGCGCGCCGATCGTGATGTCTTGCGCGGCCTGCATGTACAAGGTGATGCCCCAAACCGGCTGCAGCGCTTTGTTGAGCCGCGCTATAACCTGGTCCGCGGTGGCGGTCCGTTGCCCGAGCGGCTTTAACGTGATGAACATCCGCCCGTCATTCTCGGTGACGGTGGATCCGCCGGGCCCGATATAGGCGTTGGCCGCGGCGACCGCGGGGTTCTTTGTCACCACCGCGAGAATCGCTCGCATGCGGTCCTTCATCGCCTCCGGGGAGATGTTTTGCGCGCCCTCGGCGATGCCGACGATGAGACCCGTATCTTGCTGCGGGAAAAAGCCTTTGGGGATCACCACGAACAGAACGAGGGTCAAGACGACGGTCGCGATCATCACCAGCAATGTCGCAAAGCGGTGCCGCAATGCCTTCACCAGGGCCCGGTCGTAAACCGCGGCCAGCCCGTCAAAGAAGCGCTCGAGAGCGCGCGATAAGGGGCCCGGCCCGGTTTCGCCCTCGGCCCCTAAGACGCGGGCGCACATCATCGGCGTCAAGCTCAGCGAGACAATGACCGAGACGACGATCGCCACCGCCACGGTAACGGCGAATTCCCGGAACAACAGGCCGACAATGCCGCTCATCAAAAACAGCGGGATAAACACCGCAATCAGGGACACCGAGATCGACAGAATCGTAAAACCGATTTGGCCGGCCCCTTCGAGAGCGGCCTGCATCGGCGTCTTTCCCTGCTCGATGTGCCGCACGATGTTCTCGATCATGACGATCGCGTCGTCGACGACAAAGCCGACGGCGATCGTCAACGCCATCAGCGACAAATTGTCGAGACTGTAGCCGAGTGCATACAGGACCGCGAAGGTGCCGATCAGCGACATCGGCACCGATATCGCCGGGATCACCGTCGCCCACAGCGTGCGCAAAAACAAAAAAATGACACCGACGACCAGCGCCACGGTCAATAGCAACGTGCGCTGGACGTCGGCGACGCTGGCCCGGATCGTCTGGGTGCGGTCGGAGACAACACGGATCTTTATCGACGGCGGTAACGAGGCTTCGAGCTGCGGCAATGCCTTTTTGATGCTTTCAACGGTGGTGATGACATTGGCGCCCGGCTGGCGCTGGACCGCAATGATGACGGCCGGCTCGGTGTTCATCCAACCGGCCAAATTCACATCTTGGGGTGCGACGATGGCGCGGCCGACATCGTGCACGCGAAT
>JAFAHP010000521.1 GCA_019237175.1 Alphaproteobacteria bacterium | reverse complement strand
GCGCGTTGCAGCTCGATGTGCTGACCGCGCGGCTCGAAGCCGAATACGATCTCGCCACCCGTCTCGACGGGGCACCCTATCAGGCGGCGCGCTGGCTCGACGCCGACGACCGGGCCGAACTCGAGCGGTTTCGCGTCCGGAACCCCGCGGCCAGCGCCGAGGACCATGACGGTGTCCCCGTGTTCCTCGCCCGCAACGCCTGGGATCTGCGCACGACAATCGAGGAATGGCCCGCGATTCGCTTCAGGGAAACCCGCGAGCAGAGCTAAACGGGACGGCCTTTGTCCCGTGGCCAGGAAGGGTTGACCACCTTCTGTCTTCCCGGCGGCGGCCGGGAACCATGCCTCTTCGGCTCCGACATTTTGAAGGAGTGGCAATGCCTTGATCCATATGACGCCGGGTCCGTGCCGAGGAAAGATGGACCCCGACCTGCGTCGGGGTGAAAAATTGCAGGTGTCGAGGCGCGGTTCCACAAGCTCTTCCTCGCCGGGACAAAGTCACAGATTGATGGTGGTAGCATTCGCCTGAGATTATTCACCACAACCGGGCGGCAATAGGGAGTTTGCAAATGGCCGATGAACTCGTCTTTTACACCCATCCGCAATCACGTGGCCGGATCGTCCGCTGGATGCTCGAGGAAACCGGCCAGCCCTATCGCGCCGAGCTGCTCGAATACGGCACGACGATGAAGGCCCCGGCTTACCTGGCGATCAATCCGATGGGAAAGGTGCCGGCGATCCGCCATGGCGACACCGTGGTGACCGAAACCGCCGCCATCTGCGCCTATCTCGCTGATGCCTTTCCCGCGGCTCGCCTGGCGCCGCCGCCGGGCGACCGCTTGCGTGGCCCCTATTACCGCTGGCTGTTCTTTGGCGCCGGCCCGCTCGAAGCGGCGTGGACCAACCAGTCGGCAGGCTTTGTCGTGCCGCCGGAACGCGAACGGATGATGGGCTACGGACGCTTCGAGACGGTCGTCGACGTGCTCGAGCACGCGGTGTCGCGGTCCGAATATCTGGTCGGCGACAACTTCACCGCCGCCGATGTCTATCTCGGATCGGGTATCGGCTTTGGCATGCAGTTCGGCCCGATCGAGAAGCGCCCCGTCCTCGAAGAATATTGGCGGCGGATCAGCGCCCGGCCCGCCGCGCTGCGCGCCAAGGAGATCGACGACGCGCTCGCGCAACAGCAGCCGCCGGCACCCGGCTAAGGCCTGGTCGGAGTGACCCGGCGCAAGGCCGGCAGCACCTCGTCGCTGATCAGACGCATGCTGGCAAGCGCCGAAGCGACCGGCATGCCGCTCCAATGCGTGCGGAAGATCAGGAAATTGGCGCCGGCTTGTTCCCAGCATGGGCGCAGCTGCTCGTAGCATTCCTCAGGGCTGCCGAGGACAAAGCGATCCTGCAGCAGCTGGTCGAGCGATTGGCGAAACGAAACCTGCTCGGGCATGACTTGGTCTTGGCCCCATTGCGCGTAGGTCCGGTATTTCTCGGCCAAATAGGGACCAGCCATTTCGATCGCGGTGCGTTTGTCCCTGGCACAATAGATTTCGCGCAGATAGGGCAGCACCGCTGGAAATGGCTTGCCAAGGCGGGCCAACTCCGCGCGGTAGAGCGTCATCTGGCCGGTGATTACCGGCATCGCCGCATGCGGGTTGATAAACAGGCTGTCGCCAAGGCGCGCCGCGCGGCGGACCGCGGCATCGCTGTTGGCGGCAATCCAGATCGGCGGGTAGGGTTTCTGCACCGGTCGACAGGTCGCCGAGACATTGGCGAGTTTGCAGACATCGTTTTCGAAGCTGACGCTATCCTCGGTCCACAACCGCTTGACGACATCGAGGCACTGCTCAAAGCGGCGTACGCGCTGGCCGCGCGGCACACCGAACGCATCGAATTCGAGTTCGCGATACCCGAGGCCGACACCAAAAACGAAATTGCCGCGCCAGATTGCATCGAGCGAGGCGATACATTCTGCGACTTCGACGGGATTGTGCAGAGTTGCAAGCAACACCCCCGCGATCCCGGTCATCTCGCCTGCTTCAGCCGCGAGCCGCGCCAGAAACGGGATCAGCTGCAGCTGACGCACGCCTTCGCTCAAATAATGCTGGCCGGTCGCGACCGCGTCCCAACCACGGTCGCGGGCCAGCCGCGCCATCGCGAATTGGCCTTCGAGCTCAGCGAT
>JAFAHP010000302.1 GCA_019237175.1 Alphaproteobacteria bacterium | reverse complement strand
GGCAGCTTGATGATGTTGGCCTCGGGGCGCGTCGCAAGTTGGCCCAGTTCGGCGAGCTCGTCGTTAATCTTTTGCGCTGGCGTCAGTTTGTCGGGAAAGTTGGCGATGATGCGGCCGGTCAGCGAAATGTCCTTCAGCTTCATCTTCGCGCCGGCCGCCCCGACGAAGGCTTCGACGATCGGCAGAAGGGAAAACGTCGCAAGCGCAGGTGCTTCATCAACCTTTGTCCACACGATTTCGAGATCTGACATGCTTGCATCTCCGCGCGCCGCTTTCGTTTCGGCTGAGTTGATCTATCGACGATTATGGCCTGTCGTGTCGCACTGACGTGAGGACGTTGCGGCTTGCCATGCCGAGGCCGTAATATTTCAAGTCGATGTCGAGGCAGGAAGGATCAGCTTGTTCTTGATATAGCTCCACATGATCCGGTCATCTCGTCGCCGTCGAGTTCGACGACCGGCTGCGTCACTTTGATTTTTGCCATGCCCTTCATCCTCGCATCCGACCGGCGGGAGCTACCGGCCGTGGCTTTTCGCCGGATCAGAGGATAAAGATGCCGTCCGGGCGCGACAAGCCGACAAAGGGGCAAGCACGGGATCGAGAGGGATGACGCCATCCGCGCCGGCATTTTGTTCACAGCCGGATCCGCAATCCAAATATGCCTTCGATTTACGGAGATATTACCGCTTTGTTACCAAGGGTTTACAGTCTGAGAAAGCGGGTTACCAAAAATATCGAGATTGTGTCGATATAACAGTCACTTATCGATTTGCCTAATATTTAGGCAAATCGATTGAAAGATTGAAATTCTTGGCCGCTGATGTCCTCGCCAAATGGTTTTGCACAAAGTTATCCACCATCGCGGGGGATCAAACCGGCTGGCGGCACGAGCGGGTTCGCTAAAACCCCGGGCCTCGTACCAGGGCTTCGAGCAGCTCCAACACGCTCGGCACGATCCGCAACAGCTCGCGCGTCTCGGGCCGAGCGAAGCCGCTTGTCACGATGCCTTCGAGCAGTAGCCGCAATGGCGTCCAGTAACCTTCGACATCGACCAGAAAGATCGGTTTGTCGTGCAAACCGAGTTGCTTCCAGCTCAGAATCTCAAAGGTCTCGTCGAGTGTTCCGATCCCGCCCGGCAGGATGGCAAAACCGTCGGCGCGCTCGGCCATCCGCGCCTTGCGCTCGTGCATCGTATCGACGACGCAAAGTTCGCTGACGCCTGGGTGGGCGAGTTCGGCATCGCGCAGACGGCTTGGGATGACGCCAACGACCCTGCCGCCTTTGGCAAGTGCGGCATCGGCGACAAGACCCATCAGCCCGACGCGCCCGCCGCCGAACACCAGCTCGATCCCGGCCTCGGCGAGCCCCGCACCGAGCTCGCTCGCCGCACCGCGGTAAACCTGAGCAACCGCTCCGGAGGAGCCGCAATAAACGCAGAGCGAGCGAATTTTCGGCATTGAGTCGCCAAATTTAGTATCAGGCATAGAGTTCCGCCGCCAGGACCGGGGGTGTTCGGTTGCGCTTATGCAGATAGGATTGCCAAAACAGGCACGCGGCGACAGTGCGCCATGGGCGCCATGCCTCGCCGAGAATGCGCAGCTCGAGTTCATTCGGCCGCGCCGCAAGCGGCAGCTGCTCGCCGACGGCGACCTGCAAGCCGAGATCGGCAGCAGGCCAGACATCGGCTCGACCGAGAGCGAAGATCAGATACACTTCGGCACTCCAGCGTCCGATGCCCTTTAGTGACCGCAGCGCCGTCTCGGCCGCCACATCATCGGCCTCGGCGAGACGGCCGAAATCGAACGAGCCTGTGGCGACCTTTTCGGCGAGGTTGCGCGCGTAACCCATTTTCTGGCGGCTGAAGCCGCAGGCGCGCAACGTGGCGTCATCGAGCGCGAGGAAACCTTCGGGGGTCAACGGCCGGCAGGTGTCGCTGAGCCGACGATGCATCGCCGCCGCTGCGTCGATCGACACTTGCTGCTCGAGAATGATGTGCAGCAAGGTCGCGAACCCGTTGCGCCGTCGCCGAAAGCGCGGTGGGCCGGCCTGAGCCAGAATCGCGGCGAAAACCGGCTCTTCAGCGAGCGCCGCAAGGCCATCGCCCAGCCTGTGCGGCGCGTAGAGCGTCGTCCCGCCAAGTTCCTCTCGCGTCATCTCACGACACCAACCGTGATCATCGTGCGCCCGTGCAAAAGCGGCTTGTCCTGCCCCGTCCGCGCCGGATGACCTACTCCCTGTCTAAACGCTTCGCCGTGAAACAACAATCGCACCCGGAGCCTTACTCGGCAGCGCGAAGCACTCCTGTCTTGCTGATCAAGGCCGTTAGAGAAAGCGCACTTGGGTGTACCGGGCGAGATTGCCGCCGCTACACTACACGCGACCCTCGCTTGTTGCGATGTTTCACCTACCGCTGCCCGCTGCCAGCCAATGTCAGAGCCGGGGGGACGCAAGCGCGCAGATCATCTTCCCCAAGGGCTTGCTCAGGTAATTGATCATATGTGTTGCTGATGCCGGCGGCACTAACGAGTTTCGGCAAATTTTGGTAAATAGAAAGTGGCGATGCGGAAAATAAAAGCGTTGGCATTGGCTTTCACCTTGCGACTGGACAAGATCAGGCGCTTCCGCATTTTTAGCTGATTTAACCCGGTTGCCGGTCGCTGCCCCTAAATGTGCCGGATATGGGCGCCGCCCAGTCTATTGCGTGCGCCGTTCCGGGGAACTGTGGAAACTGAGGACCGTTCTTGAACACTGTCGCGGAGTGAGTGGGGGCATTCTTTGGGATTTGTCCGCTTTCTGGGGGCGTCAAGAGCGGCGACGAGGTCATCCTGCAACCGCCGGTGAATTTGACAAAGGCGATAGGGTCCGCATCGTCCTGGAACCGCCGGAAGCAACACCGTAATCGCCTCGGAAAAGTCGATCGAATGCGGCGTCTCATTGTTCGTGTGATCGTGTTAGGGTCCTTATTAGCGCTCTCCGCCTGCGGCAAACCGCCGATCGACATCATCTGTCCGCCGGCGGGCCAGTGCCCAAACGTCCAGGGGTGGCATGGCGGGGGTGATTAATCGCTCGGATGGGCAGAGGAGGCGGTTCGCCGTCCCGGCGCAAGCCGGGATAGCGGTTTGATCGAAGAGGCTGTTCTTTGTTTCTTTCTCGGTGAAGAGTGCTCCGTGCGCCTGCGCGCAATTATTTACCGCGATTAACGATACTTTACTCCGAATAGCCATTACCCGGCATAAATTGTGGCGAAGCGAATTGGTCCAGGCAGACAATCGCGAGGTTTTGAAATGTCAGCGACGATTCAGGTCATCGTTTATGGCATGTACGGACATGTCTATCAGATGCGTGAAGCGGTGGCTGCGGGCGCCCCGGGGAGGCGGCGCCGGCGAGGTGAGCTTGTGGCAGGTGCCGAACTCGTTCCCGACGAGATCACAGATCACCAATGCACGGTCCGCCGGTCGCAACACATTCGGATAAATTTGTATCATTAGTGCGTTAGACTGGCGGAGGCTGGGATGATGGGATTGAGGATGAACTTGCTTGCAACGGCGATCGCCGCCGTCGCGGTAATGGCAAGCGGCGCGGTGATCGGCGGAGTGTGGACCGTACTCGGCATTTCACAAATCGGCGCTCCGGGCTGGCTGGCCATGGATTTGGGCGTGATTGTGACGCTCGCCTTGGGCGTCGGGCTCATAGCGCTGTTCTTTATCAGCAACCGGAGCGCCCCCCACCTAGCCCTCGCGCGCGTGCGGGAGAGGGAGGGGTGGGGGTCAGGCAAGAACCGCTGAACCCGCGCGGGCCGAGATCGTCTCGGCGCTGGGTTTAGCTGTTTTATACGATTCAACTCGGTTTGCAGCGCGTTGAAACCAAGGCTCTTGTGGCGAACTCCACCGCTCGTCTGAGCGGATTGGGAGCTGCAGACGCAGCAAGTGAGTTTGCTGGAGCAGAATTGGGATGGTGTACATCTCGCACAGGCACGCTTTACACTTTACATGGGAGGGCGATGATGGGCGGCCGGGGGGACGAGCTGATCGATCTCGCACGAACAAATCTTTGGCGCTAGCGGACCGCTGCAATGGACCTCACGGCACTTCTGCTCTCCCGACTGCAGTTCGCGTTCACGATTTCGTTCCACATCATCTTCCC
>JAFAHP010000734.1 GCA_019237175.1 Alphaproteobacteria bacterium | reverse complement strand
GCCAAGGATGTCTTCAATGAAATGGTCGCAACCGGCGCCGATCCTGCTGCAATCGTTGAACAAAAAGGCCTGCGGCAGCTCACCGATCAGACCAGGATTGCCGCCACGATCGACACGGTGCTTGCGCGAGAGGCCGACAAGGTCGCCGACTACCGCGCCGGACGCGAGAAGCTCTACGGCTTTTTTGTCGGCCAAATCATGCGCGCCACCCAAGGCAAAGCCAACCCCGCCATCGTCAACGAGATCCTGAAGAAAAAACTCGCACCGTAGCCAGGGTGCGACCGCTCCTTCGCCAACCGCCCGCCGTTCCGGGGCGCGGGACAGCGCTGCGCTACATGAGGTTTGCGCACGGTCACATCATGAAATTGCCATATTCACATCGTAAAGATCGTGAATATCGCATTAGAAGCGGGGATGTCTCTCGAGCGCCGCCGATTTCTGGCCCGTGCCCGCCAAGAATGGGCGAAACACGGCGACGACCAGCCAGATCCGGCCCGCGCACGTGCCTGCGCTCGCGGACGAGGGTAGTTTGCGATGCCGCGCGTTCAGGGTGCGGTTCGAGGACGGCTCTGCGACCGCAAACGGGTTTCTGGCAGTGCACCATTAGTTAAGCCATGTGCGACAAAATGTTAATATCTCTTATGTTGCATCGCAGCAAATCGAGGCTAGATTTTGAGTGCGGCTTGGAAGTGAACAGTCAGAGGCCTGGCATGAGACAACGAATGATCCGTCTCGATCGCATCGCCAATGAGATGAACGCGTGGCTGCTCGCCCTGGCGATCGGCCTGGGAATGCTTGACCTGACGGTGCTGGTGGCTAAGTGCCTACCGCCTCTACCCCAGACGCCGATCGCTGGTGGTGTTGCGTCAACCGACCATTCGACGCCCATGCCTGCGGTTTCAGCGTTTACAGCACCGCGAAACTGACAACGATACAAACGCGCCCGTGCGGGGTCGCGCCTACCATCTCATGCGCCAGGGTCTGGACCAACTTCAGACTCAAAGCCTCTGAACAAGGAACTCAGCTTGCGCAGCCCTTCCCTAGGTCGGGGGAGATCGGGTTATCGAAGATCGCCAACATCAAGTGAGCCGACTGCTACTGATCGTAGCGTCACGCGAGCGGGGGGATTTTGGCGTCACCAACCCATTGGGTTTTAACACGGACTTGAGTTAACTTGACGGCAGTCGGCGTACGGTTTGGTCATTTAAGTTGTTCGACGCGGCGAAAGGATCGTCGGCCAAACGATATCGTCAGAGGATTACGCCGGGTTTTGCGGCGGATTTCTTCCTCCTCCGCGCGCCGTTGCAGCGCCTCGCGATCGGCTTGGTCGACCGTCGCCTGGGTGCGCACAACACAAGCGGTCGGGCACCGGGTCACGCCGTGTGACAGGATAAACGCGGCGACTTCCGCTTCGAATTCGTTATTCGACATGTTCCTGCTCCCCTGAGCGGTCGGGCCAACGCTGTCGATGACCGAGCCTAACCCCGATCGGCGAAATACTCCGCAAAATTGATGGTTAACCTTTGCGCAATCATAGTTAAATTTTTGGTCACTGTCTCACCGAAGCGCAGTGCCGGATTTGGCGGCTTTAAATCTGTCTCACCGAGCGACGCCGGTTGCCGGCTCGGCAGCGTCATCCCGCCGAATGGCAGCGGCCCGCCATGCATGACAAATGGCAGCCGTGGTGCTACGGGAGAGCCGCTTTGCTACGCCGATAGGATCAAGCGATGACGCGCCGATTGAATGCTGCGGTCGCTCAACTCGGACCGATCCATCTCGCCGACAGCCGCGCTGCGGTCGTCAGGCGCCTAATCGCGCTGCTGCGCGAAGCACATGGGCGCGGCGCATGTTTTGTTGTGTTCCCAGAACTCGCTTTGACCACGTTTTTCCCGCGCTGGTGGATGACCGACCAGGCCGAAATCGACCGTTTCTTCGAGCGCGAGATGCCGAACGCGGAAACCCGGCCGCTCTTCGATCTGGCTGAGGAATTAAGGGTTGGATTTTATCTCGGTTATGCCGAACTGGCCCGGGAACGGGGCGATGTTGGGCATTACAACACTTCGATCCTTGTCGAGCGCGACGGCCGGATCATTGGCCGCTATCGCAAGATCCACCTGCCAGGCCATGCCGAGCATCTGCCGAAAGCGCCATTTCAGCATCTCGAAAAGCGCTACTTCGATGTCGGCAACGAGGGCTTCAGGGTATGGCGCGCCTACGACGCGATTGTCGGTATGTGTATCTGCAACGATCGGCGCTGGTCCGAGACCTATCGGGTCATGGGATTGCAAGGGGTCGAGTTGATCGCTCTTGGCTACAACACGCCGGTTGAGAACATCCATCACCGCGAGCCGGAACACCTACGGATGTTCCATCACCTATTGTCCTTGCAGGCCGGAGCCTATCAGAACGCGACTTGGGTCCTGGCGGCGGCCAAGTGCGGCGCGGAGGACGGGTTTCCGATGATCGGCGGCTCGGCAATTGTCGCACCGACCGGCGAGATCGCCGCCCGGGCCCTGAGCGAGGACGACGAGGTTATCACCGTCGACCTCGATCTTGATCTCGGCGACTATTTGCGGCGGACCGTCTTCAACTTCGAGAAACACCGTCGCATCGAACATTATCGCCTGATTACCGAACGGACGGGCATCAAGACCGAGGTGTAGGACGCGCCGGTCGACCCCGCCGGTGCTGGATTTGGGAATCCTGAGGAGATAGCGGCTATTCGCGGCGCGGGTGCGCCAATTGCGCCACCGTCAACAGCGCCTCTCGGCACAGGGTCTCCGCGGGAAGGCCGGTCGTCTTCATCTGAACTTCGGCCGCGGCGAGATGGGCCATGGCCGTCCGCAGCCTGGGCTCGCGCCATAGCGCCAGTTGCCGCCGCACCCCCTCCTGATGTTTGAAAAAGATCGGCGGGCGCGCGCTCCGGATTGCGTCCTCGATCGATGTCCCCCTACCGACCCTAAGTGACAGCGCATGCAGTCGATGCAAATAGCGCAAAACAGCGCGAATAATTGTGACCGGGGATTCTCCTTCCTGGAGGACGCGGGCGAGCACCCGCTCGAGCCGCCCGGCCTCGCCTTCGGCTGCAGCCATGACGGCATCGTCGAGTTCGAGAGCGGCGCTGTCGCTGACCGAAAGGATCGCGTCGTCGAGTTCAACCCGCCCGCCGTCGCCCGCATAGAGCGCCAATTTGTCGAGCTCGGAACGCGTCAACAAGCGGTCTTCCCCAAGGTGATCGATCAGATACAGGGTGGCGTCACGGCTCGCGGTGACCCGGTGAGCCAGTAGAGTTTGTTGTATGACCGCGGCGCGGTCGCGCGGGGCGTCCGGATAGCAGCCGATCGCCACGGCGCGGGGCGATTCCTCAAACGTCCGGCGCAGCGACGAACCGGCCGACAGCTCGGCCGCCTCGACAACGACCAGCGCCTCGCCCGGGAGGTCCGCCAAGAAACCCACAAATATACGGGTCACTCCGTCGCCGGCACCACGCACCCGTACGACGCGGCGCCCCCCGGTCAGGCTCCACTGCGCCGCCTCGTCGGCGAGCCTCGCCGGGTCGGCCGCAAGTGCGGCGCTGCCGAGGTCGGCGACGCGGAACGGATCGGCGAGATCAGAGCACACGCTGCGGGCCAGAATATCGGCTCGCTCGCGCACCAAGCCGGCATCCGACCCGTACAGCAACACAGCGCCGATCGCGGGATCAGGTCCTTTCAAAAATGCGCCGAGCCGTGCCGGGGCGAGTTTCATTCCGCGACCTGCGCCTTTTTTGCAGCCTGATCCGCGACGCGACGCTGCATGTACAGATTAAGCCGCAATACGATCTCGCGGCTCAATTCGGCGACGGTCCGGACCCGCGCGTCGTCTTCGGCGACAACCGTCGAATATTGGTTCGGATTGAGCTCAAAGGAGTTCTGCTCGTGTAGAGAGATCGTCAAGACGTTTTGACCGGCTTTGAGGTCGCCCAGAATACTCGTGCTGCGAACCTCGATTTGGCCAAGGGTGGCGGTGCCCTGCGACTGAAGGCCGAGATTGCTGAGCGAATAGACGAGTGTTGTGCTCAAGGTGTAGCGATAGGCGGTCGCTATCCCCGTCGGATTAAGCGCGTTGCGCAACGCCATTTCGAGGCGCTGACCGATCCGATCGAGAATCGGCAATACCTTGATCGCGCGCAACTCGGCATTTGCCGGTCCGGCCTCTGGATCGGCGTAAAGCCGTTCCCAGCCACAACCCGGTAACAGCAGCCCAAGCGCTACCGCGAACGCCAGAACAGCCCCCCGCCCCGGCATTTAGGCGACGATGCTGACGATCCGGTTTGGCACAACGATGACTTTACGCGGCGGACGGCCGTCGAGCCAGCGCGCCACCTGCGGCAGCCGCAGCGCGGCACTTTCGACCGCTCCGCTCGCACTGTCGCGGGGGCATTCGAGCGTGGCACGCAGTTTGCCGTTGATCTGAACCGCGATCGTCACCTGCTCATCGCGGGCCAACTGCGAATCAGCGACTGGCCAGGGCTGCTCTACGAGAAGGCCGGCACCGCCTAGCGCCTGCCACATCTCCTCGGCGAGGTGCGGCATCATCGGCCCCAACAATCGCGCCAGCGTCTCCAGCGCTTCGCGCAATACCGCAGGCGCTCCGGTCGATGTGCCGAAGGCGTGCTGTGGCAATTCCTCGACTGAATTGGTCAGCTCGCGAATGCGCGCAACCGCGCGGTTGAAACGAAACTTTTCGAGATCGTCGCTGACCGCGGCGATCGTGCGGTGGATGGCGCGGCGTAGACCGACAACTTCGGGCGGCAGCTCGCCCGCGACCGCGGTTCCCGGTGGTGGTAGCGCCACCGGCGGTTCGCTGACCAAGCGCCACACGCGGTTGACGTAGCGCCAAATCCCTTCGATCCCGGTTTCGGTCCATTCGAGGTCGCGCTCGGGGGGGCTGTCCGAGAGCAAATAGAGCCGGGCAGTGTCGGCGCCATAAGTGTCGACAATCGTGTCGAGGCCGACGACATTTTTTTTCGATTTCGACATCTTCTCGTGCCGCCCGGCGATCACCGGTCGGCCGTCCGGACCGATGAGCCGGCCATCCGGGTCCCGCTCGACCTCGTCCGGGAACAGCCAGTCGCCGCTCGCGCTGCGATAGGTCTGATGGCACACCATGCCCTGCGTAAAGAGCCCGGCAAACGGCTCGTCGAGATCGAGATAGCCGCACTGCGACAGCGCCCGCGTAAAAAAACGGGAATACAGAAGGTGCAATATGGCGTGCTCGACGCCGCCGATATATTGGTCCACGGGCATCCAATACGCCGCCGCTTCGCCGGCGAACGCCCGAGCGTCGCGCGCCGAGCAGAACCGCAAGAAATACCAAGATGAATCGAAAAACGTGTCGAGAGTGTCGGTCTCCCGCTCTGCCGGGCCGCGACAGCGCGGACATTCGACATGTTTCCAGCTCGGATGGTGAGCAAGCGGGTTGCCGGGCGTGTCGAAACCGACATCTATCGGTAGTTCCACCGGCAGTTCGGCTTCCGGTACCGGGACGACGCCGCAGACCGGGCAATAAACAACCGGGATCGGGCAGCCCCAATAACGCTGGCGCGACACGCCCCAATCCCGGAGCCGATAGGCGATCGTACGTTCGCCACGCCCAATCGCTTCCAGTCGTTCGCCGGCGGCACGTTTCGCGTCCGCGACCGACAGGCCATCGAGGAACTCAGAGTTGAACAGGGTACCGTCTTCGGTATAGGCGGTCTCGCCGATTGTGAAGTGTGCCGGGCTGGCATCCGGCGGTAAGACGACCGGGATCACAGGGAGCTGATATTTGCGGGCGAACTCGAGATCGCGCTGATCATGCGCAGGACAGCCAAAGACGGCGCCGGCGCCATATTCCATCAGCACGAAGTTGGCGACATAGACCGGCACCCGACGGTTCGGATCGACCGGGTGAACGGCTTCGAGGCCGGTTTTATAACCGCGCTTTTCAGCTGTCTCGATAACCGCCTCGCTGGTTCCCATGCGGTTGCACTCGGCGATAAAGTCGGCGAGCTCGGGATCACTTCCGGCGAGGCGCTGAGCGAGTGGATGATTGGGGGATAAGGCCACGAACGACGCGCCGAACAGCGTGTCTTGCCGGGTTGTAAACACCTCGATTCGCTCGTCGCGGCCGGCGACGTCGAAAAATACTCGCGCCCCTTCCGAGCGGCCGATCCATTTTTCCTGCATCAGCCGCACGCGTTCGGGCCAGCGATCGAGCCCGCGCAGCGCGTCGAGCAGTTCCTCGGTAAAGGCCGTGATGCGGAGCGCCCATTGCGCCAGCAGCCGCTTCTCGACGATTGCCCCCGAGCGCCAGCCGCAACCGTCGACAACCTGCTCGTTCGCTAGAACAGTGTGCTCGACCGGGTCCCAATTGACCCATGATTCCCTGCGGTAGGCAAGCCCCGCGGCCAGGAAGTCCAAAAACATCTTCTGCTGGTGGCGGTAATATTCGGGATGGCAGGTTGCGATCTCGCGCGACCAGTCATAGGCAAAACCCATGCGCTCGAGTTGGGCGCGCATGGTTGCGATGTTCTGGTGGGTCCACACAACCGGGTGGACGTTCTCCGCCATCGCCGCGTTCTCCGCGGGCAGACCGAAGGCATCCCAGCCCATCGGGTGCAACACGTTGAAACCTTGCGCGCGGCGATAGCGGGCGATCAGGTCGCCCATCGTATAGTTGCGGACATGACCAACGTGCAATTTCCCCGAAGGATAGGGAAACATTTCCAGCATATAGTATTTTGGCATACCAGGTTTGGCCGAGACCTCGAATAGGCGTCGCTCGCGCCACACCCGCTGCCATTTTGTCTCAGTTTCCCGAAAATTGTAGCGCGACATCACTCTCGCAAATCTCTCCGCAATCCTCCCGGTTTGGATGCGGCTTGCCGCCCCGCCGCCGGAAAGCAAGGTTGCCAGCTATGCTGACAGATATAGTGTGTGACCCAGCCGTCGCATTCCCGCAACCCTGATCGCCGCCCTTTCGCGCCGGGTCAAACCGTTTCCGTCGCGCCTCGAGACCACGCGGGAACCGCGCCGCAGGAAACGGGCTATGTCACTGCGCAGCGTACGCCTTTATCCACTCGCGCTTCAGTTGTCCGGCGCGCCGCAAGATCGCGGCTTCGAGATCATCTTCGACCTTTCTAGCGACAGTGGTCTCGGTCCATTGCCCGGCCGGGGTCAGCTCTTGGCGATCAATGGTCACCGCGACGGCATCCGATCGAAGAGTGCGGGCCAGCACAAAGACATCGATCTTGTACCGCTCGTTGGGTTTGCCCTTTGGTGAATACCAATCGGTGACCAGCTCGCCGGTCAGAGGATCCTCGGTAGTGAATTTGACGAAACTCAAGGTATCGCGCGCCGCCTGCCACAAGATCGGGCTGACCGTGTTGCCGGTATGGGGCCCCGGCGGGTGCTGCGACGGCTTCTTCGCCAGACCCAGCACTGTCCAGATCGTCGCCTCGGTGTCGATCTCGCCAGGCGTATCTGCCGCGGTCTTGAGGTTCGCGGCATCCTGCGGCGGGCTTGCTGCACCCGGCGGTCCAGCTGCTTGAGGGGCGGGGCGGGTTGAACCGCAGGCTACGAGCATCAACGAAAGACTTGCGGCGAGCACCGCAGGCAGGCGGTAATGAAAAGACATCCGGCGATCCCCCGGCAAGTGGCCTGCCCGCAGCCGGGGCGGGCAACCCAGGCTTTTGCCAGGAAGAGAGCTGATATGGAAGAGGTCATCGAAGCGATTGTCGCCGCAAATCTTGCCGCCGTACGAGCGAGGATCGAGGCGGGGACACGGACCGCTGGGCGGGCGGCGGGCAGCGTCGCCTTGGTCGCGGTCAGCAAGACCCATCCCGGCGCCGCGGTTCGAGAGGCGCTGGCAGCCGGCCACCGGCTGTTTGGCGAAAACCGCGTGCAGGAGGCGCAAGCGAAATATCCCCTTTTGTGCGAAACCTACCCCGATCTCGAACTGCATTTGATCGGCCCGCTGCAGACCAACAAGGTCAGGGATGCGGTCGCCTTGTTCGACGTGATCGAGACCGTCGACCGCCCGCGGCTGGCGACCGCACTGGCCCGGGAAATGGAGCTGACGGGCCGGCGTCCATCCTGTCTGATCGAGGTCAATACCGGTGAGGAGCCCCAAAAATCCGGTGTAATGCCCGATGCCGCCGATGCTTTTATCGGCGAATGTCGCGACCGGCTCGGGCTACCGATCTCCGGGTTGATGTGCGTCCCGCCGCTCGATGAGGACCCGGCGCCGCATTTCGCCCTGTTGCGGGCGATCGCCCGGCGCACCGGGCTGGCGCAGCTGAGCATGGGGATGAGTGCGGATTTCGAGACCGCAATCCGCTTTGGCGCCACCCATGTAAGAATCGGGACCGCGATCTTCGGCGCGCGCGGTCGGCCCGCACGATAGCGCGTCCGGGGGAGGACGGAGATGCGCGTATTCACAACATTGCCGCAGGAAGACCTGCGCGTTGTCGCGGCGGCGGCGCGCGAAATTGAGGCCGATGGTTACGACGGTGTGGTGTCGACGGAAAACAAGCACGACCCGTTTTTGGCATTGGCGATCGCCGGGACGGTGACCGAACGCATCGAATTGCACAATGCGGTGGCGATCGCCTTTGCCCGCTCGCCGATGGCGGTCGCCGAGGTCGGATGGGATCTCGCCGGCGCTACCGGCGGGAGATTTGTCGTTGGCCTCGGCTCGCAGGTGCGCGCGCACAACGAGCGGCGTTTTTCGGTGCCATGGTCGCCGCCGGCACCTCGCATGCGCGAATATGTCCAGGCGTTGCGCGCAATCTGGCGCTGCTGGCAAACCGGCGAGCGGCTATCGTACGAGGGGCAGCATTACCGTTTCAGCCTGATGACGCCGAACTTCACGCCCGAGCCGATCGCCGCACCCTCGCCGGCAATCATGATAGCTGCGGTCGGCCCGGCGATGCTCAAGGTCGCCGGCGAAGAATGCAATGGTGTCAAACTGCACGGCTTTTGCACCCGCCGCTATATCGAAGAGACGGTAATGCCGAGGCTCGTCGCCGGGCTCGTCAAGGCCGGCCGCGGGCGCGCGAATTTCGAAATCTCGGGCGGCGGTTTTCTCGCCACCGGCCCGGACGACGCCGCAGTCGCGCGGATGTTCGAGTGGGTGCGCCAGCGCGTCGCTTTCTACGGGTCGACCCCGGCTTATTATCCGGTGCTGGCAACGCATGGGCTCGAAGACCTCGGACACAAATTGAACGCGATGGCGCGCCAGGGGCAGTGGGGCGAAATGGCCAAAGAGGTGCCGGACGATGTCACGCACCTGTTCGCCGCGGTCGGCCGCTGGGACGAGATAACCAAAGCGATTGATGAGCGTTTTGGCGGACTCGTCGACGCGATCAACGCCCGCGCCAACCCGGGTGCACCGGGCCATCTGCCGCGTGAGCTGATCCAGGATATTCGCCGGTTGCGCTGCCCCTTTAACGGGTTTGTGACTGCCTAACCCCCGGCGGCAACAGGGTGGTCGAGGCGCCGATAGAAAAAATCCCTTGCCACTTAGATCATGTTTTGTTCTATAGTGAACAGGTCATGAACGCAGGACAAGGAGAGCGGCGATGAGACGATGGACTTTGAGCACCGCGGCATGCGCCCTTCTCGGCGCCGCTCTGTGGCACCTGCCGGCAACGGCGCAACATGCCACGCTGGCGCAGACCCCGGCGCCCGTGCTCGCTCAGCCCGCCGCCGGAACCGGCGGGGAAGCGACCGCACCCTACCGGGTTTCGCCGCAGCCTATCACGTTTGCGGAATATCGCGACTTTCGCGTGCGCGACATCGCTCAGCGGCGGGCCCGGCTCGCGCAGGCGCTGACAGCTCCCGATCTGTCGCCGGGAGATAAAGAGAGCCTGCAAGCCCGCAAGGCCTATTACGACCGGCTGATGGCAATGCCGCCCGCCGAGCGCGACCGGCTGTTCCGCGCGCGGTTCGACCAGATCGACACCGATCATGACGGCGCGATCGACGCGATCGAACGTGCGGCATGGCGCGAAAAACAGCGCGAGCGCTATCGCGAACTGGCTGCCCAACGCACTCACACCGAGACCAACTCGCATTAGCGACACTCCTCGGCGCGCGGCAATCCTGCCGCGGATCCCCACCCTAACCCTCCCCCGCTCGCGACCCGCTCGCGGGGGAGGGTTAGGGTGGGGGCGAGTGACCTGCATCGCTGCTATCATCCGGTGTCGGCGGAGGACGACTGCGGCAAGCCGCAGTTCTGCTGGCTGCATGCGGTAACAGCGTGTTAGGCTCGCGCGGAGGAAATCCGCCGGATCGCAAAACGGGAGTTAATCATGGCGCAATCGCAACCCTCTTCGGCCCGAGACCAAGTCCGCAACATCGTCCCGGGGCTCGTTGACCTCAGCGAGCGGGTCCTGTTTGGCGAGGTTTGGGAGCGTCCGGGGCTTTCCAAACGCGATCGGAGTCTGATTACCTGCGCAACATTGATCGCGCTCGGCCGTGAAAGACAGCTCGTCGGCCATCTGCAGCGGGCTCTCGATAACGGCCTCTCCAAGAACGAACTTAGCGAAGTGATCACCCACCTCGCCTTTTACGCCGGCTGGCCGGCGGCGATGACCGCGGCTCAAGTCGCCAAGGACGTGTTCGACAAAAGATAACGGCCGGCACCGTCGATAATCGCGGGTGAGCGACATGAAAGTCGGGTTTATCGGCCTCGGCATGATGGGTTCGGGCATGGCCGCGAACCTGCAAAAAGCCGGCCATGAGCTGATCGTCCACGATCTGCGCCGCGTCGCAGCCGATCCCTTTCTTGCCGCCGGCGCGCGGTGGGCCGACAGCCCGCGCGCCATCGCGGAGGCTTCGGAGGTGGTCTTTACCTCGCTCCCGGGTCCGCCCGAGGTCGAGGAGGTGGCTCTCGGCGAGAATGGCCTGTTGAGCGGAATGAGCCGCGGCAAAGCCTATTTCGACCTGTCGACCAACGCACCGACAATGGTACGCAAGATCAACGCGGCGTTTGCCGAGCGCGAGGTCTATATGCTCGACTCGCCGGTGAGCGGCGGGCCGCGCGGGGCACGCACCGGAAAGCTCGCACTCTGGGTCGGCGGCGATGAGCAGATCTTCAATCGCTACAGGGCAGTGCTCGACGCAATGGGCGACAAGGCACGCTATGTCGGCCCGATTGGCGCCGTCTCGGTCGCCAAGCTCGTGCATAATGGCGCCGGCTACTGCATCCAGACGGCACTCGCCGAAATGTTCACGGTCGGGGTCAAAGCCGGGGTCGAGCCGCTGGCCTTGTGGGAGGCGGTGCGCGATGGGGCGGGCGGCCGCCGCCGCACGTTCGACGGGCTGATCGACCAGTTCCTGCCCGGCACCTACGAGCCGGCGGCCTTTGCGCTGAGGCTCGCGCACAAGGACATGACGCTCGCCACTCAGCTCGGCCGCGATTTCAATGTGCCGATGCGGATCACCAATCTGGCGCTGGCCGAATTGTCAGAAGCACTCAACCGCGGCTGGGGCCAGCGCGACTCGCGCTCTCCGATGATCCTGCAGCAGGAGCGCGCCGGGGTCGAGATCCGCGTCGATCCGAAACGGATCCAGGAGGTTCTCGATCGCGACCCGCCGCCAGCGGACGACCCGAAACGCGGCTAACCCGTGAAATCGACCGCCTCGCCGGGAATGAAGGGCGTGGTGGCTGTTGGTGCTTGGATCGTCAGCGGCCGGTGAATTTGGGCGGGCGCTTTTCCCGGAAAGCAGCCACACCCTCGGCGTTATCCGCAGTCATATGCAGTTGCGGCTGCACCAGGCTCTCGATCTCGAGATAATCCTCGAGGCTGGGGCCGACCGCGGCATGAAACAGCTTTTTCGCGAGGCCGAGTGCAAAAGTCGGCGCCGCAGCGAGGTCGGCTGCCAATTCTTCGGCCTTGGCCATTAGCTGATCGTCCTCGACGAGGTAATTGACAAGACCCAGCGAGAGCGCCTCCTCGGCCTCGACAAAGCGGGCGGTGAATACCAGCTCCTTGGCTCTGGCCATACCGAGCCGGCGCGTCAAAAACCAGATGGCGCCGCCGTCGGGAGCCAACCCGATCCGCCGAAATATCTGCGAAAACCGTGCGGTCTTGGACGCTACGACGAGATCGCAGGCGAGGGCGATGCTCCAGCCGATGCCGACCGCCGGGCCGCGGACCGCAGCGATCACCGGCTTTTCGATTGCGTGCAGCGCGCGGATAAAAGTGTGGCCGCCTTGCTGCAGCCGCTCGCGGCCGCCGCGCAGGTCGTGGTGCTGGTCGGCCATGCGGTCCACATCGGCTCCCGAGCAGAACCCTCGACCAGCGCCCGTCACAATCACTGCGCGCACCCGGTCGTCGTAGCGCAGCCGCGCGAAATATTCGCACAGGCTCTGCCGCATTTCGCTGCTGAGCGCGTTCAATTTCTCGGGACGGTTCAGAACAACTTTGGCGACCGCGCCTTCGACCGTCAGATCGACCGACATCTCTCCTCTCCCACTATCTGGGCGGACTATAATCGGCGCGTTGGGCAGCGAACAGGAGCAAGGACCGATGAATGAAGCCAAAAAGCCACGGCTCGTCGGCATCAACCACATCGCGATCGAGGTCGGCGACATCGATCGCGCGCTTGATTTCTACGGCAAGATCTTCGATTTCAGCCTGCGCGCCAAACGGCCGGGCAACGCCTTCATCGAGCTTGGCGACCAGTTTATCAACATGATGCAAACCGCGGAGCCGCACGAAGACCGGCGCCGCCATTTCGGGCTCGTCGTTGACGACCGTTCGAGCGTGCGCGCGCGGGTCGAAGCCGCAGGCGGCAAACTGTTGCCGGGGCCTTTCCTCGACTTTCTCGACCCCTGGGGCAACCGTGTCGAAGTCGTGGAATACGCCAATATCCAATTCACCAAGGCGCCACAGGTACTGCGCGCGATGGGGTTCGATCTCGACAAGAACGAGAACGCCCGGCGCGAGCTCGCCGAAAAGGGGATGACTCCCTGAGCCGCGTGCATCACGGGCTTTCTCGGCATAGCATTCAACCCGGCACACAATCGGAGGAAACGGCGATGGCGCACGGCATTTTGATCGCGGCGATGGATTTCTCGGATGTCGCCGCGGACGAGTTCGACGACTGGTACGATCTCGAACATATTCCGGAACGCCAGCGCGTCCCAGGATTTCTGACCCTCAAGCGCTGGATCGGCGCCGAGAACTCCCGTCAGTCGGTGGCGACGTATGATCTCACGAGCCTCTCCGTCCTCGACAGCCCGGCATACCGCGCGATTGGCGGCGAGAACTTGTCGCCTTGGTCGAAGCGGGTGACGGCAAAATGCCGGCGGCTGTTGCCGCGCTTCGAAGGCGAACAGATCCTGCCGGGCGATGCCACTGCACCGGAGAATGCCGGCGGCCTGTTGCTCGTGGCGATGACGCCGGCGCCGCAGCACGAGACCGAATTCAACGCCTGGTATGATACCGAGCATGTCCCGGCCTTGGCACGGGTGCCGGGTGTTCTCAGCGCCCGGCGCTTCCGCGCCAACGGGAACCCGAAATACGTCGCGCTGTACCACCTGGCCGCCCCTGATGTGGTATCCGGTGCCGAGTGGAAGCGGGCGGGCGAATCGACCCCGATGCCGACACACATTCGGCCGTTGATCACCGACCGCGCACGCCTCGTCTGCCGCGCCTACCATCGGCGTGGATAGGTGCCGCGCTTTTGTGCTGTTGTGGGCGGCGCGTCTTTGTAACGGTGCGCGGGCGTCGCGCCCGGGTTACGGTACGGGAGGTCTGGCGGGCGGGATGCCCGCGGTCCCAGCCCCAGCCCTGCCCTCCCC
>JAFAHP010000016.1 GCA_019237175.1 Alphaproteobacteria bacterium | reverse complement strand
CCTCGACGTCCTTGCGGCTCGGCTGAAAGCCGGCCGGGGCGGCGGCGATCCACACCAGCCGGCCGCCCGGCTTCAACACCTCGTAGGAGCGGACCTGCACCGCACCGCCAACCGTGTCGAAAACAACATCGCAAGGGCCCGTGGCCTTTGTGAAGTCTTGGGTGTTGTAGTCGACAGCACGGTCGGCGCCGAGGCTCCTGACGTAATCATGGTTAGGCGCACTTGCTGTCGTCACGACGGTGGCGCCCAGATGTTTTGACAGCTGGATGGCAAACCCGGCAACGCCGCCGGCCCCACCTTGGATCAGGATGGTCTCGCCTTGTTGCAATTTGGCCGTATCCTCGACCGCCCATAAGGCCGTAAGACTGGTCAGCCCGAGTGCGGCCGCCTCGGCATGGCCGAGGCGATCCGGTTTTTTGGCGATGATTGCGGCCTTTATCGCGAGCTTTTCGGCATAACAGCCCTCGATCCCCTGGTCGGTGACCCCGAACACCGGGTCACCGACCCTGAAATCGGTGACACCGGGCCCGAGCACGGAGACCACGCCCGAAAAATCGCGCCCCAGGATATACGGGAATTTGAGGCTGCTGGAGCCACCGCTGCCGAGCCGCACCTTGTAGTCGGCGGCGTTGACGCTGGCGGCATGGATATCGACCACAACCTCGCCCGGCCCCGCCTGCGGATCCGGAACCTCGCCCAGCTGCAGCATTTCGGGACCGCCATGGCCCTTGAGCAGCATTGCCTTCATCGTCCCCTCCTCCTGCAAAAGCCAAAGTTAGCGGTCCCTAACTCTGTTGTCGTCATGCCCGCGAAAGTGGGCACCCAGAGCGGCCGAACACCGCGCTTGTGGCCCTGGGCCCCCGCTTCCCCCGGGGTGACGATAAAGGGGAGTTGGGCAACCACCTTGGGTTCACACTTCTCTTGCTTCGGCCAGATCGTAGCGCTCCAGCGCGGCCGCCGCCAGCGGCAGGAGCCCGGCGCGCCCCGACAGAATGCGGTAAAAATCGCGCACGACGCCCGAAATTTGTGACAGACTTGCCTCAGGCCGCGGGCAGCGCGCGGCAGACGCCGAAGACGGAGCAAGTCCATGCAATTAATGTACTTCACCGAGCAGCCGATGTCGGCCTACCCCGCCGAAGAGGGTCTGAAGTTCGGGGCCACCGCGCTGATGTTCTCGAACAAATATTTCGATCCGGTCGCCGGCAGCCGGCTCTACAACGAATACCTCGAGCATTACATCTACGGCGAGGAAATGGGCATCGACGGCTTTATGCTGAACGAGCACCACAACGCGCCGTTCTGCATGCAGGCCAAATGCAACATCTTTGCCGCGATCCTCGCCGCCGTAACGAAAAACGCAAAGATCATCCTGCTCGGCAACCCGCTGCCGTTGGCCGACAACCCGGTGCGGCTTGCCGAAGAGTTGTCGATGATCGACATGATCTCAAAGGGGCGACTGGTTTCCGGCTTTGTCCGCGGCGGCGGGCAGGAGCAGCTCGCGGCCGGTGTCAGCCCGGCCTACAACCGCGAGCGCTTCGAGGAGGCGCACGACCTGGTCGTGGCTGCCTGGACGCGCGAGGGGCCGTTTCGCTGGGAAGGCACGCATTACCAGCACCGCGTCGTCAATCCGTGGGCGGTGCCATTGCAAAAGCCGCATCCGCGGGTGTGGATCCCGGGGGTTATCAGTCCCGAGACGGTCGTCTGGGCGGCACAGCATGGCTACCCCTATATCGCCCTCAACACGCCGATCGACCGCACCAAGCGCATTTGGGAGATCTATGACAATGTGGCGGCCGAGACCGGCTTTACCGGTGGTCCCGAGTATCACGGGATGCTGAAGCAGATCCATGTCGCCGAGACCGAGGAAAAAGCGCTGCAAAACGCGGCCCAGTTCCGATGGATGCAGGGCGAATTCACCGGTCTCGCCCATCCCGTATGGAGCACGCCTTCGGGCTACGGGAGTCCGGAAAACCGCCGCGCTTTTGTCGAATTTGCCAGCGGCCGGGCGAGAAACCCGCGCTACCGTCCGGAGCTCGCCAAACAGCTCGAAGATCTGATGATCATCGCCGGCACGCCAAAGCAGGTGATCGCAAAATTGCGCATCCTGCTCGAAGAGACGCGGCCCGGCATTCTCGGGCTGTGGGGCAATGACGGCAACGTTGGCCACGAGGATGCCAAGAGCTGCATTCGCCTGATGGGGCAGGAAGTGTTCCCGGCGCTGCGCGAGATGGCGAAGGAATTCGATCTGAAGAGCCCGTTCGAGACCGGCCAGCCGGTCAGCATCGATTACATGCCGCACCTCAAGCCGGCGGTGCGGGCGGCCGCCGAATAGCGTGCGGTCCAATTCTTGGGTCAGGAGGCGGCCGGGGTGACCTCAGCCGCGATCTTCGCGGCGAGTCCGGATTGGGCCCGCGCTAGATCGTAGGCGAGCTGGAGACGCAGCCATATCGCCGCCGAGCCGCCAAAGTAGCGGGCGAGGCGCAAGGCGGTTTCGGGCGTGATCGCTCGCTGGCCGCGGACGATCTGGCTCACCCGCGACGCCGGCAGCCGGAG
>JAFAHP010000679.1 GCA_019237175.1 Alphaproteobacteria bacterium | reverse complement strand
CCTCGCCGACGAGTTCCTCAGCCCGGCCGGACCCGTAAAGCTCGGCGGTGTCGATGTGGCTCATGCCGCGATCGAGGCCGTGCCGCAAGGCGGCGACCGCTGCGGCGTGCGGAGCCTGCTCAAGATACCAGGTGCCAAAACCGACTGCCGCCACCATTCGGCCGGTGGCGCCAAATAATCGTCTTTGCATCGCCTTCCTCCCTTATGCCCGCAGTGCAAGACTGCGCCGTCGCCGATTCTTTTGCCCGCCGCTCAAAACGATAGCCAAGCGCCGATCCGGTTGGGTCGGCGGGCGAAACAGGCTATGCTAGCCGATATGAAGGCGGTTCGCCTGACTATATCCGGTGATGTCCAGGGGGTGGGCTACCGTGCCTGGGCGATGCGGATTGGGGTGGAACTCGGGCTGCGCGGCTGGGTACGAAACCGTTTCGACGGCACCGTCGAGATGCTGGTTATCGGAGCCGAGAATTCGGTCGCCGTGATGATCGAGGCCGCCCGGCGAGGTCCGCGCGCCGCGCGGGTCAGCGCGGTGCAGGTGGATGACGACGAGGACAGCGGCAGCCGCGGTTTTGTGGCGTTGCCGACTGCGTAACTCTGCCTCGCCGGTGGTAGAATGTTATAAAAAGCCGTAGGAGCGATGATGCCCGATGATCAGCCCGGGCCGAGCGATATCTCGTTGAAGGTCCCGAACGATCTGATCGACGCCTTCGACAGGCTCGCCGAAGCGCTCGGCCGGCCGCGCTGTTGGGTAATGGTGCGGGCGCTGCGCTATTATCTCGAAGAGGAAGGCGTCGAGATTTTCGAAGACGGCGAGAGCCTGGCGGAGCTCGATCGTGGTGAGAAGGTCTTCCCGGCAAAGCTACATCGCCGGTTACGTCAGATTATCGAGAGGGCTGAAAAGACGCGCGCACCGGGCGAATGACGGCGCGTGTCGTTTATTCTGGCGCGCCGCTGCGGAAGCTGAGGTAATCGAAGCCTATCTCGCCGAACACAGTACGCGGGCGGGTGTGCAGTTCCGGGAAGCACTCGAACGCGCAGAACGCCAGTAGTCTGCGTTTCCAGATTCCGGCGCCTCTGGCATGCGCCCCGGGACGCGCCGTCTGGTCGTCGGGGCGTACATCCTTTCGTATCGACGGCGCGAGGGGGATGTCGAGATCTTTGCCGTCAGGTATGCGCGCCGCCGTGATGCGCGCTCGTAAATAGTATTATCGCCAATCGTCGAGCGCGTAGATGCCAGGCCGGCTGTAACACCAGTCGTTTGGCCGGTGCATTGTGACGATCTGAACTTCGGTGCGGAACCCGCACCCCTTCATGTGCCGGTAGGCCTCCTCACGGGCAAGATTGACCCCAGCCAACAGGTTGGGCATACCGACCGAGGCGGCGAGGGTGCGGCAGGCGTCGAGCAGCGCTGCAAAATGGTCGGGTGCGTCCGGACCTGGCCTAATGCCGCCGAATTTGACAAAGCAGCAGCCGTCTCCCGCCTCGCTGGCGGGGCCCCAGTGGCAGACGGCAAACCCGGCGAGCCGGTTCCCGGTTTCCCATAACAAGAGTGTGTCGCCGAACCCGCGCGCCGCGAGGGTACCGATCTCGGCGGTGAGATCGAGACCCGGGTAGAGAGCGTCGGCAATCTCCCGGCAGGCGGTGTCGGCCGGGCCGCGGTCACCGGTCGGCAGTTCGGAATAGCGCGACAAGCGCTCCTGTATGTCTCCAGGGTTCGCCGGCGCCGCCATCAGCGCGGTCAAGAACCGCGGGTAGAACCCGAACTTGCCGTACAGGTGAATGTGTTTCGGGCTGTCGGGGAAGGTGGAGAGTCCGGCATGGCTTACTCCCCACCCGTCAAACGCGTCGCAGACCGCACGCACGAGGGGCTGGGCGATGCCGCGGTCCCACAAATCGGGGCGCACCGTCAAAGGACCGAAAAACCCGACGCTGCCCCACTTTGTCGCGAAATTCGAGCCCACCACCTCGCCGTCGAGCTCGGCGGTGAAGCTCGCGACATGTGCGGCGCCAAATCGGCCGTAGACATAATCGCGGTCGGACCAGAAATTCTCGGGGTCAGGCGCGCCGAAACGCGTGCCAAACGCGCTGTGGCAAATGCGGCGCGCCGCCGGCAGATCGCTTTCGGTCATCGGTCGAATAACCGTTTCCGGCATCGTTTCGCCCGTATCGTGCGTTCTCGTTCAATCGGTGACTTTCGCTCTTTGGCGAAAGCCGCGGTCTACCGTTACCGTAGGTTCCGCCTTGCGCCGCGAGGGTCGGCATTGTCACGTCCGCCCACAACTGATCCCTTTGAGGCTCGGAGCGATTGTGGTCCCGCGGGGCTGCGACCCCCGTGCGTCAGGCGGCCTCCTCTTCGCCGTCGCTCGGCTTCGGGCCGGAATCCTGACCTTTTGCGGTCGGGTCGCGATCGACGAGTTCGATGACCGCCATCGGGGCGTTGTCGCCGTAACGAAAACCGGCCTTGATGATGCGGGTGTAGCCGCCGGCACGGGTGGCATAGCGCTGGGCCAGCGTGGACATCAGCTTTTCGGCGAGCGGAGCTGATTGCAGGCGTGCAATTGCGCGCCGCCGGTTGGCGAGCCCGCCGTGCTTGCCAAGCGTAATCAGCTTTTCGACGATCGGTCGCAGGTCTTTGGCCTTGGGCAAGGTGGTCGTTATCTGCTCGTGCTTGATCAGGGCCGCGGCCAAGTTTTCGAACATCGCCTTGCGATGCTCGGAGCGGCGGCTGAACCCGCGCCCTCTTAGGCGATGGCGCATCGGACCCTCAGTACGGCTCGTCTAACCGCTTGGCCAGTTCCTCGATGTTCTCGGGCGGCCAGTTCGGAATTTCCATGCCCAGGTGAAGCCCCATCTGGGCCAAAACCTCCTTAATTTCGTTCAAGGATTTGCGTCCGAAATTCGGAGTTCGCAGCATCTCAGCCTCCGATTTCTGAACCAGGTCGCCGATATAAACGATGTTGTCGTTCTTCAGGCAGTTGGCCGAGCGAACCGACAGTTCGAGTTCGTCCACCTTACGCAACAGGTTCTTGTTGAACGGCAATTCGCTGGGGCGCGTCTCGTCCGAAGGGTGACGAGGCTCCTCGAAATTGATGAACAACTGCAGCTGGTCCTGCAGGATGCGTGCAGCCAGCGCCACCGCGTCCTCGGGTGTCACCGCACCATTGGTCTCGACCCGCATCGCCAGCCGGTCATAGTCTGTGACCTGACCGACGCGGGTGTTCTCGACGCGGTAGGAGATCTTGCGGACCGGGCTGAACAGCGCATCGACCGGAATCAGGCCAATCGGCGCATCTTCCGCCCGGTTTTGAGTGCCCGGCAAATAGCCCTTACCGTTCTCGACCGTCAGCTCCATCGCAATCCGTGCGCCGGCATCGAGGGTGCAGATGACCAACTCGGGGTTCATGATCTCGATGTCGTGGCCAGTATCGATGGCGCCGGCGCGAACCTCTCCCGGTCCGTTGGCGCGCAGCCGCATGCGCTTGGGGCCCTCGCCATACATCCGCAGATCAATGGCCTTGACGTTGAGCACGATATCCGTGACGTCCTCGAGCACGCCCGGCATCGAGGAGAACTCGTGCAGTACGCCTTCGATCTGCATCGACGTAACCGCCGCCCCCTGTAGTGAGGACAGCAGCACGCGGCGCAGCGCATTGCCGAGGGTGAGCCCAAAACCGCGCTCTAGCGGTTCGGCAACCACCGTTGCGATCCGTTTTGGATCGTCGCCCGGCTCGACCGAAAGTTGCTTCGGCTTGATCAGCGTCTGCCAATTTCTTTGGATTACCAATTGAACCTCGATCGGTTAGCGGACACCGGCCGCGGATCAGCGACCGGCTAAAAGAACCGACGAACAGCTGCGATAAAGCGTCTCCCCGACTGCGCCGGATTGGCGCTCAGACGCGGCGCCGCTTGGGGGGCCGACAACCATTATGCGGGATCGGTGTCACGTCGCGGATCGAGGTGACGGCAAATCCCACCGACTGTAATGCGCGCAACGCCGACTCACGCCCCGAACCGGGGCCTTTCACCTCGATATCAAGTGTGCGCATACCATGTTCCATGGCCTTGCGCCCCGCGTCTTCGGCAGCGACCTGCGCCGCATAAGGGGTCGATTTCCGCGACCCCTTAAAGCCTTGGCTGCCCGACGACGACCATGCGATGGTATTTCCCTGCGCGTCGGTGATCGTTATCATCGTGTTGTTGAACGTCGCATTTACATGCGCCGTGCCCGACGTGATGTTTTTGCGCTCGCGCCGGCGCAGACGCGGCGTCGGCGCCGCAGCTCTAGCCATCGATCATTTTCCCGATCTCTTTGAAGCAGCGCTATTTCTTTTTACCGGCGATCGGCCGCGCCGGTCCCTTACGCGTGCGCGCATTCGTGTGTGTTCGCTGACCGCGAACCGGCAGCCCTTTGCGATGGCGCAGACCGCGATAACAGCCGAGGTCCATCAGCCGCTTGATGTTCATCGCCACCAGCCGGCGCAAATCACCCTCGACCGTGTATTCGCGATCGATCAGTTCGCGAACCCGCAACACCTCATCGTCGGTCAGTTCATGCACCCGCCGTTCCTGGGGGATCCCGATCCTGCCGCAAATCTGCATCGCCGTGGTCCGGCCGATGCCATGGATATAAGTCAACCCGATCGGTACCCGCTTTTGATTCGGGATGTTGACGCCAGCAATGCGCGCCACCTGCGCTTCTCCTCAAAAACGCGAAAATGGGAATGAGTGCCGTTCTTCGCAAGGGCGAGCAGTATAGTGACAATCCTCGGGGCGTCAACCCCGCGGCGGCACCCTAGTTTGAGGGGAACTAGGCATGTGGCGCGTCGACGCCGAGAATCGCTGCGATTTCGGTCGTGACATTGTCGATCCCAGCCATGCCGTCGATCACGCGAAGTAGGCTGCGCGCCCGGTAATATGGAAGAATCGGCTCGGTTTGCCGGCGGTATACTTCAAACCGCGCCCTTACGGCTTCGGGACGGTCGTCGGGCCGATGCACGAACTCCCGGCTGCCGCAGATGTCGCACACTCCCTCGACCCGCGGGCGATTGTACCGTTCGTGATAACTGGCGCCGCATTTGGCGCAGCTGAAACGACCGCTGAGCCGGTCGATGAGCGCCGCATCGTTGACTTCGATCAGGATCACGTGGTCGATACCGAGCCGACGCTGCGCCAGCATATCGTCAAGCGCCTGCGCCTGCGGCACGGTTCGGGGAAAGCCGTCAAGGATAAAGCCGTCGCGGCAATCGGGTTCGGCGATGCGCGCGGCGATCATGTCGATGATAATGGCATCGGGAACCAGCTGCCCCGAATCCATGATCTCCTTGACCCGGCGGCCAAATTCGCTGCTGGAGGAGGCCACGGCCCGCAACATGTCACCCGTGGCGAGGTGGCGGATACCGCAACTTTGCTCAAAGCGTTTTGCCTGCGTTCCCTTTCCCGAACCTGGCGGTCCGAGGAGGATGACGTTCATCCGCGTCGGCCTCTGAGTTTGGCTTTTTTGATCAAGCCCTCATATTGATGCGCTAAGAGATGCGCGTGGATCTGCGCGACCGTATCCATCGTCACGCTGACGACAATCAATAGGCTGGTACCGCCAAAATAGAACGGTACCGAATACTGTGAAATCAGAAATTCAGGCAGAATGCACACCGCCGCCAAATAGGCGGCGCCGACCACAGTCAGGCGGGTGAGTACGTAATCCAAAAAGTCGGCGGTGTTTTTGCCGGGCCGTATACCGGGAATAAACCCGCCGTACTTGCGCAGATTGTCGGCGGTCTCGGCCGGGTTGAAGACAATTGCCGTATAGAAGAAGCAAAAGAAGACGATCAGCGCAACATAAAGCACCATGTAAAGCGGCCGGCCATGCGCCAGGTAGGAAGTGATATTGCCGAGCCAGCCGAAGCTTTGGTCGCCGGCCTGGAAATTGGCGATCGTCGCCGGCAGCAACAGCAACGACGAGGCAAAAATCGGCGGGATCACACCCGAGGTGTTAATCTTGAGCGGCAAGTGCGAGGCGTCGCCGCCAAACATCCTGTTGCCGACTTGGCGTTTTGGATACTGGACCAGAATCCGCCGCTGGGCCCGTTCCATAAAGACGATAAACCCGACCACCACGACCGATACGACTATGAAGAAGATAATGAAAAACGTCGAGATCGCTCCGGTGCGGCCAAGTTCCAGAGTTGAAGCGAGTGCGTGCGGCAAGTTGGCGACGATTCCAGCAAAGATGATCAACGAGATCCCGTTGCCGACACCGCGGGCGGTAATCTGCTCGCCGAGCCACATCAAAAACACCGTGCCCCCGGTCAGGGTCACCACGGTGACCAGCCGAAAACCAAGCCCCGGGTTCAACACCGCCCCCACGGCCCCGTCTCGCATGCCTTCAATCCCGACGGCGATACCGTAGGCCTGCACCGCGGCCAACAACACCGTGCCGTAACGCGTATATTGATTGAGTTTTTTGCGCCCGCTCTCACCCTCCTTCTTCAGAGCCTCAAGAGTCGGCGAGACCGCGGTCAGCAGCTGAATGATGATCGATGCCGAAATGTACGGCATGATGTTCAAGGCAAAAATTGTCATCCGCCCGAGCGCTCCGCCCGAGAACATGTCAAACATGCCCAAAATGCCCCCGGCGTTGCGGGCAAAAATGTCGTGGAGAATCGAAGGGTCGATACCGGGGATCGGGATGTAGGTACCGAGCCGATAAATGACCAGGGAGCCGAGTGTAAACCAGATTCGGCTCTTTAGCTCGGTCGCTTTGGAGAAGGCCGAGAAATTTATGCTCGCTGCAAGTTGTTCGGCAGCTGACGCCATTCTAATCCATCCTCATCTCTAGCCCGATCGCGGATCGCACGCCCGCTTTAACCCGATCCGCTGCGATCCGATCACGCCGTGGTTGGCGAGGGGGTCGATCATCCTGATGTCGCGCCGGCGGCCTCCGTCTCCTCTCTCCGCTCGTGACCGCGGCCGATCGGGAAAATGATTTTGCCACCGGCGGCCTCGACCGCGGCAGTGGCTGCTTTGGAGGCACCCGCCGCTACGATCGTCACGGCGGTGCGCAGCTCGCCCTTGGCCAACACACGAACGCCGTCACCCACGCGCCGCAAGGTCCCCGAGGCTACGAATGCCGCGCCGTCGATAACGACGTCAGCCTTCAATCTGCCCTCGTCGAGCGCTTTTTGTATCTGGCCGAGGTTGACGATCTTGAAATTCAGCCGGAACATCCGGTTGTTAAAGCCGCGCTTCGGCAATCGGCGGTGCAGCGGCGTTTGACCGCCCTCAAAACCGTTAATCGCAACGCCAGCTCGCGCTGTCTGTCCCTTGCCGCCTCGTCCTGACGTCTTTCCCTTGCCCGAGCCGATGCCCCGGCCGACGCGCTTGGCCCGATAGTGAGCGCCGGGGTTGTCTCGAATTTCGTTCAATTTCACCGTCTTGCCTTTCCCTGGCGGTGCCGGCATGCGGTCAAACCCGGCAGACGCTCCGATCCGATGCGTGGAACAAGCGAGGTTGGAGCACGAGACCTCGGCAAGCCGCTATCTCTCCTCGATTACGACCACGAGATGCCGCACTTTGCGGATCATACCGCGCACTGCGGGGGTATCTTCAAGAACGCGGCGACGATGCCGCTTGTTCAAGCCGAGACCCTTGAGGGTCTCTTCCTGATCGTGCGGACGCCCGATCGGGCTGCCGACCTGCTCAATGGTCACCAATTTCTTGCCGTCCATTTACGCCGGCTCCCGGGGCGCTTCGGGTTCACGGCGGCCGAGAACCTCGCCGACTTTTTTGCCGCGCCGCGCCGCGACGGCGCGCGGGCTTGTGGCTCGACCGAGGGCGGCAAAGGTCGCTTTGATCATGTTGTGCGGGTTGGCGCTGCCAACCGATTTCGCGACCACGTCGTGTATCCCCAGCGCCTCGAAAATAGCCCGCATCGGACCGCCGGCAATGATCCCGGTGCCGGCTTTGGCGGCCCGCACGATGACCCGCCCGGCGCCATAACCACTGGAAATGTCGTGATGCAGGGTGCGGCCTTCGCGCAAAGGCACGCGGATCATGTTGCGGCGCGCCTGATCGGTGGCTTTGCGGATCGCCTCCGGCACCTCACGCGCTTTGCCGGCGCCATAGCCGACCCGACCCTTACGATCGCCGACAACCACGAGAGCGGCAAAACCAAAGCGCCGGCCCCCTTTGACCACCTTGGCGACGCGATTGATATTGACGAGCTTTTCGGTGAATTCGCTTTCTTCGCGCTCGCGTGGCTGGCGGTCGGCGCTGCCGCGTCCGCGCCGTTCCGGCTGTGTGCGTGTGCGCGCCATTCTCGCCCTTTCAAAAATCGAGACCGCCCTCGCGGGCGGCGTCGGCCAAGGCCTTGACCCGGCCATGAAATAAATAGCCGCCGCGGTCGAACACCACCTGGGCGATGCCCGCTGCCTTCGCGCGCTCGGCAATCAGCTTGCCAACTGCACCGGCAGCGGCGATGTCGGCACCGGTCTTTAGATGCACTCTCAGATCGGCGTCGAGGCTCGATGCGGCGGCGAGCGTGCGTCCGACAGCATCATCGATGACCTGAGCATAGATATGCTTTGACGAGCGGAACACCGAGAGCCGCGGCCGGCCAGCAGCCGCGTAGCGCAGTTTTCGCCGTACCCGTTGACGACGGCGCTCAAACAGAGCTTTCGAGTTTTGCGCCATCGCGATTACTTCTTCTTGCCTTCTTTGCGGCGGACGGTCTCTCGAGCGTACTTGATTCCTTTGCCCTTGTAGGGTTCGGGTGGCCGGAACGCCCGGATCTCAGCCGCAACCTGACCAACCCGCTGGCGATCGGCGCCGGTGACGCTGATTATCGTCGGCCGTTCGCAGGCAATTTTGACGTCGGCGGGGATCGCGAACGCGATGTCGTGTGAGTAGCCGAGCTGCAAATTCAAGGTATTGCCCTGAACCGCCGCGCGATAGCCGACACCGTTGATCTCAAGCCCGACCGAGAACCCTTTTGAGACGCCGGTTACCATATTGTTGACAAGCGCGCGGGTGGTTCCCCACATCGCGCGCGCACGCTTGGTGTCGTTGGCCGGCGCGATCGTGACGGCGCCATCGGAGAGCGACGCCGTCACGTCGTTCGCGACGACCAGGCTCAGCGTCCCGAGCACGCCTTTGGCGGTCAACGTGCGCCCGGAGAGCTGGACCTGAACCCCGCTCGGAACCGACACCGGGTTTTTGCCGATACGCGACATCTCAATCCCCCGGGGATTCTTCCTCAGAAGACACGACACAATACTTCGCCGCCGACGTTGGCGGCGCGCGCCTCGTTGTCGGACAACACGCCGCGCGGCGTGGATAGTATCACGATCCCGAGACCATTATAGCTGCGCGGCAGATCGGCGAGGTGGGAATAGATCCGACGGCCCGGCTTCGACACGCGCGCGATCTCGCGAATGGCCGGCTCGCCGTCAACATATTTGAGTTCGATCTTGAGCTCGGCAACGCCAGGCCGCAGATCCTCGCGGCCAAAGCCACGGATATAGCCTTCGCGCTTTAAGACTTCGAGAACGTTCGCGCGCATCTTTGAAGCCGGTGATACGATAACTGCCTGGCGTGCCCGCTGCCCGTTGCGAATCCGCGTCAGCATGTCTCCCAACGGATCACTCATCGACATCGGCTGAATCCCACTACCAGCTCGACTTTAACATTCCCGGGATCTGGCCCGACGAGGCAAGCTCGCGCACGGCGATGCGCGACAGCCGGAACTTTCGATGAAAACCGCGCGGTCTCCCGGTCAAGGCGCAGCGATTGCGCACCCGTGTGGCCGAACCGTTGCGCGGCAGCATCGCCAATTTCAGTTGGGCCGCGAACCTTTCTTCCGGCGGTGCGGTACGATCGAGTGCGATCTGTTTTAACCGCAGGCGGCGCGGTGACTGTTGCTTGGCGAGTTTCGCGCGCCGGTTGTTCTTCTCGATCGCGCTTTTTTTAGCCATCGAATTGGTCCCTCGGCTCCATTAGTTGACAAACGGCATCTCAAAACTTCTTAGCAGAGCCTTGGCCTCGGCATCGGTTTTAGCCGTGGTGGTGATCACGACATTCATCCCGCGCACCGCTTCGACGCGGTCATAATCGATCTCCGGAAATACGATCTGCTCCTTGAGGCCAAGGGCAAAATTCCCGCGCCCATCGAAACTCTTACCCGGGATGCCGCGGAAATCGCGCACGCGCGGCAGCGCAACATTGATCAGCCGATCAAGAAACTCGTACATGCGCTGCCGGCGCAACGTCACCTTGCAGCCGATCGGCATCCCCTGACGCAGCTTGAAGGTCGCAATCGACCGTTTTGCGCGGGTGATCACCGGGCGCTGTCCGGCGATCACGGCGAGTTCACTGGCCGCTGCGTCGACCTTCTTGGCGTCCTGCGTGCCTTCGCCAACGCCCATATTGACGACGATTTTGTCGAGCCGCGGTACTTGCATCGGATTGGTGTAGCTGAACTCCTTCATCAGCGCCGGCCGCACTGTCGTCTCATAGTATTCCTGCAAGCGCGGCTTGTTCATCATCTCACCTGTCGATGACTTCGCCCGAGCGGCGCGCAAAACGCACCTTGCGGCCGTCTCCGAGAATTTTGTAACCAATGCGGGTCGGCTTACCGGAAGCGGGATCGATATGGGCGAGGTTGGAAATGTGCAACGGCAATTCCTTTTCGATGATGCCGCCGGGCTCGCCCATGCGTGGCTTGGTGTGTCGCTTGGCAATATTGACCCCTTGCACGATCACCCGCTGATCGCCTGGGAAGGTGCGCAGGACTTCGCCGGTCCGGCCCTTGTCGCGACCGCTTATGACTACGACGTTGTCGCCCTTTTTAATCTTCAGCTTGATCATCTGATCAGCCCCGCGATCGCCTCACAACACTTCCGGCGCCAGCGATACAATTTTCATAAAGCGGCGCGCCCGCAACTCGCGAGTCACGGGCCCAAAGATGCGGGTGCCGATGGGTTCGTTCGCGTGAGTGATCAGAACCGCTGCGTTACGGTCGAAACGGATGGCGCTGCCATCGACCCGGCGAATCTCCTTGGCAGTGCGGACGATGACGGCGCGATGCACATCGCCCTTTTTCACGCGACCGCGGGGGATCGCTTCCTTAACCGAGACGATGATAACGTCGCCGACGGTGGCGGTGCGGCGCTTCGAGCCACCCAGCACCTTAATGCATTGAACGCGGCGCGCCCCCGAATTATCGGCGACATCGAGGTTGGTTTGCATCTGGATCATGCTGAGCCCCCAACCGCTTCGCCCGCCTCCTGGGCGGTGTGTTCGGCTGCACTCGAGCGGCGGCCACCGACCTCTTCAGACGCTCCCAATACAACCCAATGCTTACGCTTGGAGATCGGGCGGCTTTCCTCAATCCGGACCAAGTCGCCGACACGCCAGCGGTTGTCCTCGTCATGCGCGGCGTACTTTTTTGAGCGCGTGATGAATTTTTTGTAGATCGGGTGCATCACGCGACGCTCGACCCGGACGATGACGGTCTTGTCACATGCGTCGCTGACAACAACACCCTGAAGTATTCGTCTCGACATTACGGTGGGTTCCTAGGATGCTTTACGGCGCCGCTCGCCGAGGATGGTTTTGATGCGCGCGATGTCGCGCCGTACTTGCCGGACCCGCGCGGTGTTCTCAAGCTGGCCGTTGGCGCGCTGAAACCGCAGATTGAAAATCTCCTTTCCGAGGATGTCGATCTCCCCCGCGAGCTCATCATCGGTCTTCGCTCGGACGTCGGCTGGCTTCATGCGACGCCCTCTTCGCCGGCGCGCGCGACAAAGCGGGTCGCGAGCGGCAATTTCGCCGCCGCCAGGGCAAACGCCTCGCGCGCGGTGTCTGGGGGCACACCGTCGAGCTCAAACATGATGCGGCCGGGCTTTACTCGGCAAATCCAATATTCGGGCGAGCCCTTCCCGCTGCCCATGCGGACCTCGGCAGGCTTGGTCGACACCGGTACGTCGGGGAAGATGCGGATCCACACGCGCCCGCTGCGGCGGATGTGACGGGTGATTGCACGCCGCGCCGCCTCGATCTGGCGCGCGGTGATGCGGCCGGGATCGGTCGCTTTAAGCCCGTAGGCGCCAAAGTTCAGCGTCGTCCCACCTTTGGCGAGGCCGTGGATGCGACCTTTATGCGCCTTGCGGTATCTCGCGCGTTTGGGACTGAGCATGTTTTGTTAACCCGGCGTTTCAAGGGCGCACGCGGTCATGGCTTGGTGCCGGACCCTGGCTCTCGACCGCCCGCTTTTCCTGCGCCATCGGATCGTGGGCAAGGATCTCGCCCTTGAACACCCAAACCTTAACGCCGCACACGCCATAGGTAGTTTTGGCCGTGCCGTAACCAAAATCGACGTCGCCGCGCAATGTGTGCAGCGGCACCCGGCCTTCGCGGTACCACTCCATGCGCGCGATCTCGGCGCCGCCGAGGCGGCCCGAGCAGTTGATCCGGATCCCTTGCGCGCCGAGCCGCATCGCCGACTGTACCGCGCGCTTCATCGCGCGGCGAAACGCGACACGCCGCTCGAGCTGCTGGGCGATGCTTTCAGCGACCAGCTTTGCGTCGATTTCGGGCTTGCGAATTTCGACGATATTGAGGCTGACCTCGCTTGGCGTGATTTTCGCGATATCGCCGCGCAATTTCTCTATGTCGGCACCCTTTTTACCGATGATCACGCCCGGCCGAGCCGAGTGTAGGGTAATGCGGCTTTTGCGTGCGGCGCGCTCGATGACGACGCGCGACAGCCCGGCCTGCGCCAAGCGTCGGTTCAGAAAGCGTCGCAGCCCGATATCGTCGAGCAGCAGGCTCGAATACTCCTTGCGCGCAAACCAGCGCGAATCCCAGGTGCGGTTGATGCCAAGCCGCAACCCGATCGGATTGACCTTTTGTCCCATCAGCCCGTCTCCTCGTCCTCAGGACGTTCGCGGACGATCACCGTCAAATGCGCAAAGTGCTTTTCGACGCGCGCCGAGCGGCCGCGCCCCCTGGTATGAAACCGCTTCAAGGCGAAGGCCCGGCCGACCGTTGCTTCCTTAACGAAGAGCCGGTCGACGTCGAGTTGATGGTTGTTCTCGGCGTTGGCGATCGCCGCCTGCAGCACTTTTTTGACCTCGCCGGCGATGCGCCGCCGCGAAAAGGTCAGCTCGGCCAACGCCGAAGACGCGGTTTTGCCGCGAATAGTACGCGCAACGACGTTCAATTTGCGGGCGCTGGTTCGCAGACCCCGCATGCTAGCCAAGGCCTCGCTGTCTGCGAGCCGGCGCTCGGCGGCAGGCTTGCTCATGTCACGCTCGCCTCGCCTTCTTGTCGCCGGCGTGACCGTAGAACGTGCGCGTCGGCGCAAACTCCCCGAGCTTGTGACCAATCATATTCTCGGTCACCAGCACCGGGATGAATTTGTGGCCGTTATAGACACCGAAGGTCAGCCCGACAAATTGCGGAAAGATCGTCGATCGACGCGACCAAGTGCGTATGACTTGGTTACGCCCGGAGCGCCGCGCCTCGTCGGCTTTCTTTAACAGATAGCCGTCGACAAAAGGGCCCTTCCAAACCGAACGGGTCAAACTTTCTCTCCGTGTTCCATATAGCGGCTAGTGCTGATGGCGGCGGCGCACGATCAGCCGGTCGGTCGCCTTGTTGTGGCGCGTCTTTTTACCCTTGGTCGGCTTTCCCCAGGGTGTTACCGGATGCCGCCCGCCCGAGCTACGACCCTCGCCGCCGCCATGCGGATGATCGATCGGGTTCATCGCTACGCCGCGCACCGAAGGTCGCCGGCCGAGCCAGCGATTGCGCCCGGCTTTGGCAATGACAATGTTTTGTTGATCCGGGTTCGAGACCGCACCGATCGTCGCCCGGCATTCGGCTCGCACCATGCGCAATTCGCCCGACGACAGCCGCAACAATGCATAACCTTGGTCGCGCCCGACGAGCTGAGCATAGGTTCCGGCTGAGCGCGCAAGTTGGCCACCTTTGCCCGGCTTCATCTCGATATTGTGAATGATCGTGCCGACCGGCATGCTGCGCATGGGCATCGCGTTGCCCGGCTTAACGTCGACCCTTTCGCCAGAAACGACCGTATCTCCAGCCTTGAAGCGCTGTGGCGCCAAAATGTAAGCGAGTTCGCCGTCCTGGTAACGAATCAGCGCAATAAAGGCGGTGCGATTGGGATCGTATTCCAATCGCTCGACCCTCGCCGGCATGTTGTCCTTAGTGCGCTTGAAATCGACGATGCGATAGCGCCGCTTGTTGCCGCCGCCGCGCCAGCGCACGGTGATTCGGCCGGTATTGTTCCGCCCCCCCTTACCCCGCAGTCCCTCGGTCAAGGCTTTTACCGGCTTGCCCTTCCACAGCTCGCTGCGGTCGACGATGACGAGTTGGCGTCGCGACGGCGTCGTCGGGTTAAAGGTCTTCAAGGCCATCGTTTGGTGTTCCCGACTTCAAATTCCGGTGGTCACGTCGATCCGCTGGCCCTCGCGCAGCGTGACAATCGCCTTTTTGACATCAGCGCGGCGACCCGGCCGACCGCGAACTCGCTTGACCTTGCCATGCACGCGGATCGTGTTGACCGCGCTCACCGACACGCCGAATAAGCCTTCGACTGCAGCCTTGACCTCACGCTTGGTCGCGGTCAGAGGCACGCGAAAGATGACCTGATTGTGCTCGGACACATTGGTCGCCTTCTCGGTGATCACCGGCGTGGGAATGATGTCGTACATCTGTTGCCGGGTGAGCCGAGTTTTTGCCGGCCGGATGACGCGAAATCGGCTCATTTGAGGCGTGCCTCCAAATGTTGCACCGCCTCGCGCGTCAAGACCAGCATGTCGCGGCGCAGGATGTCGTAGACATTTGCCCCTTGCTGCGGCAGGACATCGACGCGCGGCAGGTTGCGGGCGGCGCGGGCGAAATTCTCGTCGACGGACCGACCGTCGATGATCAGCACCGAGTCCCAGCCCAGCACTTCCAGGCGGGCGCGCAACGCCTTGGTTTTCGGTTCACCGGCGCGGGCGGCGTCAATCACCACAAGCTTCCCCTCGCCGAGCTTTGCCGACAACGCGGTCTTGAGGCCGAGCCGGCGCACTTTTTTTTGCAGACTGAATTCGTGGCTGCGGACGACCGGACCAAAAATTACCGCACCGCCGCGGAACTGCGGCGAGCGCAGGCTGCCCTGCCGGGCGCGGCCGGTGCCCTTTTGCTTGTAGGGCTTTTTGGTCGTCCCCTGGATTTCGCTGATGCCCTTGGTTTTGTGGGTGCCCGAGCGGCGCTTGGCAAGCTGCCAATTGACGACCCGCGCCAGGATGTCGCGACGCACAGGCAGGCCAAAGACCGCATCGTCGAGTTCGATGTCGCCGACTTCCTGGTTGTCGAGATTGCGGACGGGGATTTTGGTCAAGTGTGCTCTCCCTCCGGTCCTCCCGAGGCCGGATCCTCGGAGGGTTCCTCGACGCGAGCCGATGCCGCCGCGACTGGCGGAGCAATGCGGGCCGCGGCTGGGAAGGGCAACCCTTCCGGCATCTTACGCTTAACCGCATCCCTCACCAGGACAAACCCGCCCTTCGCCCCGGGCACTGCGCCCTTCAGCATTAAGAGGCCGCGCTCGGCATTGGCGGAGACCACTTCGAGGCTTTGCACGGTCACCCGTTCGGCTCCAAGGTGGCCTGCCATCTTCTTGTTCTTGAAGGTCTTGCCCGGTGACTGCCGCTGACCGGTCGAGCCGTGACTGCGGTGCGAGATCGATACGCCGTGGCTGGCGCGCAAACCGCCGAAATTGTGCCGCTTCATGGCGCCGGCAAAGCCTTTGCCGATACTGGTGGCGACAACGTCGACCCGCTGGCCGGGGACGAAATGCGCTGCGGTCAGTTCTATCCCGACCTCGACAACGGCATCCTCGGAGATGCGGAATTCGACGAGCCGCGCCTTTGGCTCAACCTTGGCCTTCGCGAAATGGCCGCGCTGGGCCTTCGATATGTTCTTGACCTTGGCGGTGCCCATCCCGAGTTGCAGCGCTGTGTAGCCGTCCTTCTCCGCTGTGCGCACGGCGACCACCTGGCAATTGTCGACCGCCAGTACGGTAACCGGCACGTGGTTTCCGTCCTCGGTAAAGATACGGGTCATCCCAAGCTTGCGTGCAATCAAACCGGTACGCATGACCTCGTCCTCGATCCAGGCGAGCGGCCGAATAGCATGCCCGTCCGCGCGTCATGCGCCTCCCCGGATTTGATCCGGGGATCCACAGCCCCCTCATTCTCCGCGCCGGCGAAAACGGGGATGGTGTGCCGGGCGTTCACGACCAAGAAAGATCCCAACATCATTCCGGCCGACGCCTACAGCTTGATTTCGACGTCGACGCCGGCGGCAAGATCGAGCTTCATCAACGCATCCACTGTCTGCGGCGTCGGGTCGATGATGTCGAGCACGCGCTTGTGGGTGCGGATCTCGAACTGTTCGCGGGATTTCTTGTCGACATGCGGCGAGCGCAATACCGTGAACTTCTCGATTTTGGTCGGCAGCGGTATCGGACCACGAATTCGTGCTCCCGTTCGTTTTGCGGTGTTGACGATCTCGCTCGTGGACTGATCGAGCACGCGGTGATCGTAAGCCCGCAAGCGAATGCGGATATTCTGGCTGTCCACGTGGCGTTTCCCTTTGGTTCCCGCGAAACGGCTCGGTTATTTGATGATTTTGGCGACCACGCCGGCGCCGACGGTGCGACCGCCCTCGCGGATGGCAAAGCGCAGGCCCTCGTCCATGGCGATGGGGGCGATCAATTCGATCTCCATCGAGATGTTGTCGCCGGGCATGACCATTTCGGTGC
>JAFAHP010000635.1 GCA_019237175.1 Alphaproteobacteria bacterium | reverse complement strand
AGATCAACGGGCTATCGCGCGTCGTCAACGGCCTCCCGTGGCATATCCGATTTGACGCTGCAGCCGGCTCGATAAGGCTTGGTTGGCGGCCCGCGCCGCCATCACAAGGCGCTGATACGGCACGTCGGCGACCGTGACAAAGCCAATGTGTCCGTTTTCGCCATCGAGAGTCCGCCCGGTCAGCGGTTCATCGATGTACTCGAACCAGTGGGCGCCGACAAAATCAGGATTGTCAGCGACGGCGCGAAGATAGCGGGCATAAGCGGGACCGCGCTCATCCTCGGCACCGGCGCCGACGAGACCTTCCCAGAACAGGCCGCGATCGGTCGAGCCGAAATGGAACTCGCCGATCAGCGCCGGCTTGTCCAGCGTACGAAAACGCGTCCATCGCTGTTGATCTTCGTTGATCGACCGCTCGTATAAATTGAAGCTGACGACGTCGCACCAGCGCGCGCAGGCCTCGACCGCCTCGGGGGTGGCCCACGCAAAACGGCTGCCGAGATAAAGGTGGTGAGGGTCCTGCCGCCGCAGGGCGGAGGCAATCGTCCGAAAATAGGCCTGCGCGAACAGGCGGGTGAACGCGGCAAGGTCGCCAAGGGCCGCCGCTCTGTCGAGGCTCGCATCGGACCATCGAAACCCCTCGGAGCGCAGTTGATCCCAGGAGGTCAGCGGGATGCCCCAGGCGCGCCCCAGCCTTTCCGGCTCGCGATAGGTCCCAGCGAGCTGCGCGATGAAGGCCGCTTTCGCGGGGCTTGACGGGCCGGCGGCAAGCGCCCCGACGGCGACGCTGTAGCGCTCCCTTGGGTTCTTCGACCACCCCTGACCCCAATCAAGCTCGTTGTCGACAAAATAGCCGATCAGATAGGGGTCGCTCCCGAACCGCGCTGCGGCTTGGCGCGCCATTCGATCCGCAGCGTCGGCAAATCGGCGATCGAAGGGATCCGGCATCGGTCCCCACCAATCTTCGCCGGAGCTGACTTTGGCGTACATGCCCACAGGAGCAAGCGGTACGGTATAGGGTAAGGCGTGCATCGCCCAGAGGTCGGGGTCGCCCCAGTCGCCGACCGTATTGAAGCCCCAGGCTTTGAGCCGTGCTGTTGCCTCCTCGCGCCAGCGCCGGCGCCACTCGGCGCCAAATTTGCGTTCGAGATTGGCGGTGTAAAAATCAAAGGCATGCCCGTGATCAAAAAAGCGGCCGCGCTGGGCCCCCAACCCCCGACGGTCGTCCCGCTGGCTCCAATGCGCGGTCAATGTGCCCTGGCGCGCAGGAATGTCGCAAAACATGAACTCGCGACCATCGACGTAGGTCGACCCCGACGCCTCGACGGCATCGATGCCGATTGAAAAGAACGCGTTTCCGTCAGGGGTGACGAGCCACCATCGGCCAGCCCGTTGCTCGGTCCGGAAAAATCCAGACGGGGCAAACCGTCCCGCTCGGGGCAGTCCGCCAAAGCGGTCGCGGTTTGGCGATCGGCCCAACCATTTGGTCAGAATTCGCGATTCCTCGGCGCCCTTCGCGCGGATCATCGCGACCGAACGCACCTTTTCCGGCCAGGATCCCGGTCGGAATTGGCCAAAGGTGTCGACGATCGCATTATAGGCGTTTCTGTCGGCGCCCTTTGCCGGTTCGACCTGCATCGGGCCGACAACCAGCCGACGCGGCGCCGTCGGGCGGGGTATCCCAAGACGCACCGAAATTACATGCGCCGGGTCGAGCGAACCTTTGATGGAGGTCAGCGGAAGCACACTGGGTTCGAACCCCGCTGCCGCCGGTGGAGGTCCGGCGGTCATGCCCATTGACCGCGGCGAGGGCGCGTCCAGGACTATCGTCAGATTGCGGGCGTTCCGTGGTGCGATCGTCACCTTTGCACTCAAAGACCGGGTGCTGCCGTCGTTTCGCGCGCTCTCGAGCCGCAGCAGCAAAGTCAGAGGTTCGTAGCCGAGGTTATTGATCGGAATGAAAAGCCTGCTTGTCCGGGACCAGTCCCACACACCCTCAGCCGGCTTGAACAGCAGGCCCGGCTGTTCTCCGGCCGAGAACAGGACACCCAGGCCGCGCCCCGGCGCCGGCTCGATCGCCGCGTGCGAGGTCTCGACGACCGGGTGAACGGTCACCGCGCCACTCTGGGAGACTGGCGAGAGGAACGCTGTTGCGGCAGCGAGCAGCAGATCCGCGCCGCTGCGAAGCCGCGGAAGGCGACGGCTACCGCTCGACAATAACAGCGCCGTACATCCACGCTTTCGACTTGCGAAACCAGACGGGCGAGACGATCTTCGGTCTTAGTGCCAGAGCAGCCGGCGCCGGTCGGCACCGGCGCCACCGCCCGCCAGCCTTGCAATTACCTCTCTCGCCGATCTCGCCCCAACTGGCTCGGCGTCCGTTCGCCGGCCTATTCTGCCTTGAAGCAATATGCGGCAAGCTTGTTGCCGTCGAGATCCCGGACGTAACCGGCGTAGGCGTTCGGCTTCCAGCTGCGCGGTCCAACCGCTCCTTCGTCCTTGCCACCCGCCTCCAGAGCTGCTTTGTGAAACGCGGCAACCGCCGCACGACTTGGCGCCACAAAGCTGATCGTGCCGCCATTGGCGTGTGTCGCCGGTTGTCCATTAGCCGGCTTCAGTACAAAAAATTCCGGATCGTTTTCGCCCCAAATCGACCCGTTATCGCCGAGATCGGTCAGGCGTTTGTAGCCCAACGGAGCCAGTATCTTATCATAAAAGGTACGCGCCCTTGCGAGGTCGTTCGTGCCGACCGTGACGTGTGTATAGATGGCCATCTGGTCCTCCCTTTATAGCAGCAACCTACACGGGTATAGCACCAACTTTCACGCGCTCAGGAGCGTTGTTCCCAGTGCGTGCGCCTGGCGCTCATGCGACCCGCCCCGACCACTCCACGTAAACAAATACCAGGATCGGGCCGCCGAACCAAGGCGAACATCGACCCCGGCGTTGACGCGCGGTTCGCCGATGCAGCATTGCCGCCAGGGCCGTCACTCGATCCCGACAAAGCCTATCGTCGGGCCTCAGGTCACCGGCACTGCAGGTTTGCCTCGGCTTGCGCCCGCCGCAGCTCCTCAATGACGGCTTTGATCTGCGGCGGATCGCGGAACAGACCCACACGGCCGCCGACCCCGCCCCCGAGCTGCAGGCTCAGCGCGGTTTCCGCCCGCTCGTAGTGCGAATACGGCATCAGCGCGGCAATCGTGTCGATGGCGCAGGAGCATTTTAACAGCGCCTCACGGGTGTTGCCATTGGCTGCCATGCAGCCGATCACGTAATCGGCCCGTTCCGAAGTGGGGTAATCGTTGTCCCGTGACTGGGTGGGCGCAGCCGCGTGCCAGATCCGCTGGGACTGCGGCCAGGCATGCGTTCCGGCGCCAGCACCGGTGTCGGCTAGCGCGACGGCCGTGGCCCCGGTGTGGCCCGAATTCGCCCCGGCCGCCCCGAAGAGCGCGCACGCGGCAATCGCGGCCGCGGTTGCGAGTGCCGGCAAGCGCGAGTCTGTCATCTCCTCCTTCCATCCCCAACGGATCGTTGTAAACGCTTGGTTAGTCGCTGTAGGCGCCTTATGGGGGTGCGATTGTTGCGTCGGCTCGTCGCGGAAGGACCAAAATGACCGCTCTCGTGCTCGTCTTCTGCCTCCAGGCGCAGCCAAGCTCGTGCATCGAGCAGCGGCCGATCGAGGACATGCCCCCGATAGCCTGCCTGGTCCGGGGCCAGGAGTATGCGGCAAACTGGCTCAACGAACATCCAAAATGGAGGCTGTCGCGATGGCGGTGTGAACATAATATTCCCCGCCAACGCCCGGCATAGGCCGACGGTTTTAGCGAAGCGACATCCCCGTACTCGACAGCGCCAGAAACCCCTTATGGTTCGAGACGCGCCCCGGCGGAGTTTATCCTCGGGCCGCGCATAGAGGCTGGGCAAGAAACTCAAATGAGCTGGATCTGCGCCGTACGTCCTTCGAGGCCTCCCCTCGGGTCTACAGCCGCAAGGGGAGTGCCAACAGTAGGCCCGAGGGCCGCGAGGCACCTCAGGATGACAAATTTTCCTGAATTCCATCATAGGCTTACCTCATGGTGAGGAGCGCTTCGGTGAAGCCGAAGCGCGTCTCGAACCACGCACGGGACCGATGCAGCACAATTCTTGCCCAGCCGCGTAGCGCGGACCCGTGGGCCGGATCGCTCTTCGCCATGGGGTCTGTAAGCGATCGGGGGACAGCCCAATCCCCTTGCCTCATCCTGAGGGCCGCGCGAAGCGCGGCATCTCGAAGGATGGATGTCGAGCGGGCGGCTATTCCGGGATTAGGGGCACCTGCGCGCTTGTCGAGCAACCGGAAGTGACATAGCATTCACTAACCAAGAAATTGGGTCCAATTTCTTGGTTAGT
>JAFAHP010000533.1 GCA_019237175.1 Alphaproteobacteria bacterium | reverse complement strand
GCGACAAAACCGACCGCGAAGACGGCGAACGACTGCAGGACACCGGTCAAGGGCGCGGACGACGGGAAATACAATTTTGCAAAGACCAGTGCCGCCATCTGGCCATACAGCAGGAAATCGTACCATTCGATCGTCGTCCCGACGGTGCTGGCGATCACCGCACGGCGCAGCTGGGCGCGGTGAGAGAGGTCGGAAAGCGGGGCTGCAGCGACGTCGGCCACGGTCATCGGAGGTGCTCCCTGTTCCGGGTGGATCGGCCCGAGGCCGGAAAACCCGTTCGTTATCGTCGGGTGACCATAACATTGACGGCTTGTTGACGAAAGCGCGCGAGGCGCAACGCCCCAGCAGCTCGTAACGGGTACCAACCGCAGCGAGTACGGAGGTGCGCTCGGAACGCGCTCCGACGTCAGGTGTTTCACCTTCCGAAAGCGGTGCTCAACCGCTCTTTGCATGTTCATGGAGATGATGATGCCAACCAGGCTCAAGGTGTTCGCGATCGCGGCGGTGCTGGCGGCAGGGACGTCGAGCGCGGCGATGGCGCAATATGCCTGTGCACCCGGATACACCTATTATAACGGCGTTTGCCAACCGGTTGGGTCACCCGGCTATTCGAACCCAGTTTCGGGCACGGTGTCGGGTGAGGCGGCCGGGGCCGCACAGGGCTATGCCAGCGGCGGTCCCGTCGGCGCGGTTGTCGGCGGTGCGCTCGGTGCGGCAGGCGGCGCGGTCGCAGGTACCGGCAACATGGTTACGGGCGCCGCCGCGCCGCCGCCAGCCTGCGCAGCTGGCTATGTCTTGTACAACGGCTACTGCTACCCCAACCGCTGAGGAATCGTAGGGCGGGTGCAGCGCAGAGGCTGAGCAAGAATTCGATGCATGAGGTGCAGTGCGCGCCTTGAGACACGCCCGGGCTGTGCCGGTCGCTCGTGATCAGAGTTTCTTGCCGAGGCTCGTCGCAGGACCCGTCCTACATTCGATGTTCGTCACCCTTGTGGGTGCGCTTCGCCGGAGTGGCGCAAAGCCGGTATCCAAGAAACCCGGTCTCATTCGCCCCGCCATCGGAGCACGTGGTGAGCCCGCCTCACCCGCCGGCGCTTCGCTCCCGGCAAGCGCTACGGCATTCACAGACCACCAACTTTGTTCCCGCCCCCTTGATGGGGGCGGGTCAGGGTGGGGGTGATACTGCTGAGGCTTTCCTAGGTTCCGCGTGGCGTGAGAGCGGCTGCCGATTTTTGCGCTTCCGCTTGCTCGTTGCCGGCCTTCACCCCCTCCCAACCTCCCCTTCGAGGGGGAGGGGTTTTTGCACAGCGGTCGTGTTGGTTCTGCAAGTCATGTCACGGTGCGAAGGAAATGTGTGAATAATACCGTAGCGCGCGACCGGGGGGCGGGGAGAGAGCGGCTTCCCTCTTGCCGGCGCACAAGAAAACGTCCGGTTGACGAGGCCGCTTTGTCAGTCAGCAGGCACCGGCGCCTGTGGATCAAGCAATCCGGCAGCCCGGAGGTCCGCCCACAGCGCGGCCGGTATTGGGCGACGCAGTAGTTCTAGATTCCCGGTAAATTCCGCGACGTTTCGCGGTCCCGGAATGATCGCCGCGACTGCCGGATGGGCAAGCGGGAATTGCAGCGCTGCCGCCACGAGCGGAATACCGTGGCTATCGCAAACCGCACCGAGCGCTTTTGTCCGAGCGACGATTTCCGAAGGGGCCGGTGCGTAATTCCAGGTGTCCCGACCGGCGAGAATGCCGGAATTCAGTGGGCCGCCGATGACGACCGATACGCCTGCCTCGATGCATTTCGGCATCAGGTCACCGAGTGGCGCCTGTTCCAGCAGGGTATACCGGCCGGCGAGCAGAAACACATCCCAAGCGCCCCAATCCAGAGCCTCGAGCAAGACCTCGCGCTCATTGACCCCGATGCCGATAGCGCTAACGTCACCGGCCCTGCGCAAGCCCTCCAAGGCGCGGTAGCCGCCCTCGCGTAACGTACGCATCAGCCCCGGATGAGCTGCCGGCCCGTGCGTTCGCGCGCCGATATCGTGGACGTAAAGGATGTCGATCCGCGCCAAGCCCAGCCGCTGCAGACTGTCCTCGAACGACCGCATTATCCCGTCGTAGGAGTAGTCGTACACCGGATCAAACGGCATCGTATGATCGCCAGCCGGGGCGGGCCCGCGGCGCGGCCGCAACAGCCGCCCGACTTTTGTCGACAGCACCCAGTCCTCGCGCGGCACACTGCGCATCGCATCGCCGACACAACGCTCTGCTTGGCCGAAGCCATAATAGGGTGCGGTATCGATATAGTGGACCCCGGCCGTCCACGCGGCCCGCACGATCGCCTCGGCTTCTTCGCGCGGGACCCCGATCCGGCTGCCGCCGAGGGTTGCGCAGCCGAGGCCGAGGCTCGTCACCTTGAGCCCGGTGCGGCCGATCCGGCGCATTTCGATCTGAGCCATCGGGAAATGATTCTCCGGTCAAGTATTCCGATCAACTTTATGTGACCCAGATACCGGTTGGTCGATCCAGGTCAACAGCGACTCGATCCGATCTATTAGCCCTGATTTAATAATAATCAGGGCTCGGTCAGTCGATAGACTCGGGCCGCCGTGCCGCTGTACAGCCTCGCTTTTTCCGAAGCCGAGGCGCCGGCGGTGATCCGCTTGAACGCGTTCCACAGCTCGGTATAGCCGGCCGACTGTTTGTCCGGGGGAAAATTGCTTTCAAACATGCAGCGGTCGGCGCCGAAGGCTTCGATACAAGGTTCGACATATTGCCGCCAGGCGTCAGCGAGCTCTTCGGAAGACGGCGGAACATCGCGCTCGTGGAAGTCGAAACCGAACGATGTCATCCCGATACCGCCGAGTTTGACATATACATTCGGGCACTTCGCCAACTCAATGATGTCCCTGCGCCAGTCGGCGAGGATCGCGAAGCGGCGGCCGATGTAAGGGCCGACGCCGAGCACGCCGCCGACATGATTAAGGATGATCGTGGTGTTCGGGAAGGCGCGCGCGAGGTCGAGCGCGTCTGGCAGCTGTGGGTGGTATTGCCAAGAGTCGAAACTCAGGCCGAGAGGCGCCAGTTG
>JAFAHP010000490.1 GCA_019237175.1 Alphaproteobacteria bacterium | reverse complement strand
GGCCGAGATAGATCTCGCCGCGACGCTCGAGTTCGCGCCACAGAGCCTGCACGCCGCGGATATGCCGTTCTTCAGTGGTGCGGATGTAATCGTCGTAGCTGATATTTAGGAGCCGGTCCATCTCGCGGAATGCCGCAGAGTTGCGATCGGCTAACTCCTGCGGCGTCACGCCGGCTGCACGCGCTGACTGCTCGACCTTCTGGCCGTGCTCGTCGGTGCCGGTGAGGAATTTGACGTCCCGCCCGTCCAGCCGCATGAACCGCGCCAACGCATCTGCGGCCACGGTCGGATAAGCATGACCGAGATGCGGTTCGTCGTTGACGTAATATATCGGCGTCGTGATGAAATACGGCCGTGCGGTGTCCATCGCTCTCTCCAAAGCCCAGATATGGGCCCGGACCAGCGGCAATCCACCGCCATGCCGGCAGCGTCGTTTCTAGCGTGCCATCGTCTCGATGGCAAAGAACGCGCCCAACATCGTCTGTTTCTTGTCGAGGTTGAGCTCACGAGCGGCGACGAAATTAGCTTCGATCTCCTGATGCAATCCGGCCCAACGCCTCGGGTCCGCGCGGCCAGCGAGGTGGCGCATAGCGGCACCCTCCCCCGCTACGATTTCATCGGCTCCCAAACGCCCACGCGCCTCCTCAGCCGCAAGCCGCGCCAAAAAATGCGTCAACAGCTCCTGGCACGTCCGGCAGGCGTCCTCAGCATCGGCGCGAGCGAGCCCATCGGTCAGCGCGTGCAGTCGGCCAAGGTCGATTGCCGGTGCCTGCGCCACCAATTCGACAACCCTGCGATAGAGATCGAGCCCGCCGGCGTCAGCGAGTTCCGCGGCGCGTCCGACGCTGCCGCCGCTCAGTTCGGCCAACGCATTCGCCTCGTGCTGGTCGAGCCGCGGGCGGCAGTGATGCAGCAATTGCGCGGTTAGTGCCATCGTCAAAGGCGCCAATGCCAGCCATCGGCAGCGCGAGCGGATTGTCGGCAGCAGCCGCCCGGGACTATGGCTGACCAGCAGCAGCAAAGAATGGTCGGGGGGCTCTTCGAGGATCTTTAGGAGGGCGTTGGCGGCGTGGCGGTTCATTTCCTCGGCGCCGTCGACAATCACGATCCGCCAGCCCTCTTCCGCCGCGGTCAGCCGAAAAAACGCCGCGATTTCGCGCGTGTCCTCGGCGACTATCTCGCCGCGCAGCCGTCGGCGCCGGGGATCCCAAGCGCGCTCGATCGTCAAAAGATCAGCGTGACCGCCGGCGGCGACGCGGCGGAAGACCCCGCTTTCCGGTGGAATCCAAAGGGTCGTGTGATATTCGGAACCGCTCGACGTGTCTGGCGGAGGCACCTCGTCTCGTCCCTGGGCCAATAAAAAGCGAGCGAAGCGAAAAGCAAGTGTTGCCTTCCCGATCCCGCGTGGTCCGGCAAGCAAGATGGCATGCGGCAGGCGTCTGTAGCGGCAAAGCCGCAGAAGTTCGCGTTCGGCGGCTTCGTGGCCAACGAGATCCGGGTTCGTCCGCGGCGGTAGAACCGTGTTTTCGATCTCAGCTTCGTCTGTGCCGCGCATAGGCCGCCGCTCCTACAGCTGGCGATTCGCCAGCTCGGCGAATGCCGAAACCCACTCCAATCGTCCAGACCCACTTCCGCAGACAAAACGCAGAACACACAGCCAAACCCAGCTCGAACCTTGCGCGACCAGCACTCTTCATTTTTGCGCCGGCTTGAGGCTCACCCGAAGCCGCTGCATGACGGCGCTGAGAATCGCGCGGTGCACCATCTCAGGCTCGCCAGCGGCATCGATCAAGACATAGCGCGCCGGCTCGGCCGCGGCGATCTCGCGAAACCCGTTGCGCAGCCGTTGATGGAATGCATGGTCGAGGCGCTCGAACCGGTCGGCGCTGGCCCGCGCGCTGACGCGCGCAAGCCCGATTTCGATCGGGAGATCAAGGATTACTGTCAGGTCGGGAACAAAATTGCCGAGCCCAAAGCGATGCAGCATAGCGATATCGGCCACCGCCAGCCCGCGCCCATAGCCTTGATAAGCAAGTGTCGAATCGGCAAAGCGGTCCGACACGACCCACACGCCGCGCGCCAAGGCCGGCTCAATCAGCTTTGCGACGTGGTCGCGCCGCGCAGCCATCAGCAGTAGAGCCTCGCTCGCGGCGTCCCACCGCTCGCCCTCGCCTTCGAGCAGCAATCGACGGATCGCTTCACCACCCGGCGAGCCGCCGGGCTCACGCGTCGCCAAAGTCCGGATTCCCACACCCTCGAGCGCCGCGACCAATAGCGGCACTTGGGTCGATTTGCCGGCCCCCTCCCCGCCTTCGATGGTGATCAAGCGACCGCGCGACATTCCAATCAGCGCCGCTGGCCCCATACCAGATAGCCGGCGAGCGTGGCGATGCGTGGCAGGGCATCCTCACGTGCGACATCAGCGGCAGCAACGAGCGACGCCTGCTGCGGCGGCGTATCGGGCGCGGTCACGACGATTTGGCCCACGCTTTCGCCCTTCTTAACCGGCGCCGGGATCGGGCCGTCGTATTGGGCTGCGACCTCCATGCCTTTGCGTGCGGACCTTGACAACGTCACCACGAGGTCCTTCCCGACGGTAAGCGCAACGCGCGCGTCACTGCCGAGCCAGACCTCGGCCTCCTCTATCTTGTCGCCGGCAGCGAACAGACGGTAGTCGTTGAATTCGCGGAATGCCCAGTCGGCAAGCCGCTCGCTTTCCTCGGCGCGCGCCTTCATTGTCGGCAGGCCGCCCAGCACCATAACGACGCGGCGATCGCCGCGCACCAGCGAAGCCGTCAGGCTGTATCCTGCTTCCTCGGTGTGCCCGGTCTTCAGCCCGTCCGCTCCAATGTTTTTGTACAGCAGTGGATTGCGGTTGCCTTGTTTGATGTTGTTGAAGGTGAAGTCCAACTGGCTATACATCTTGTAATATTCGGGAAAGTCCGTGACCGTGCGGATCGCTAGGGTCGCCAGATCCCGCGCCGTGCTCCATTCGTTCGGATCGGGAAGGCCGTCGACATTGGTGAAATGAGTGTCTTTGAGTCCAATCTCCTTGGACTTCTGGTTCATAATATCAACAAAGGCTTCAACACTGCCGGCGAGCCCCTCGGCGAGTACAACGCAGGCGTCGTTGCCCGATTGAATGATCGCGCCGTGCAGCAGATCGTCGATGCTGATCTTGGCGCCGAGCGGTACGAACATCTTGGAGCCGCTGGTCCGCCACGCCGCTTCGCTGACCGGCAACTCATCGCTCATCTTGGCTTTACCGTCTCGCAACATCGTAAACACCGTATAGACGGTCATCATCTTGGCCATCGAGGCGGGCGGAAGGCGCTCGTCGGCGCCCTTGTCGAGCAGGACAGTGCCGGTTTCGACTTCCTCGATAAAGGCATGGGTGGCCTGTGTATCGATGCCAACCGCCTGCGTCGTTGAATTGGCGGCCAACGCCGGGACCACCACCGCCGTTTTCGCTCTGCCCTTGCCATGAGAGGCCGCCTGCGCCAATTGGCCGACAAGCCCGATGGCCGCGCCGGCCGACAGCAGAAAACGGACCCATCGCGATATTCTCTTCCCCACCTGATTCTCCCCCTCTCGCTCCAGCCGGCCGGGCTCTTCAATCGCTGACGATGCGCGCGCCCGGATAGCCGCTGTTGACGATGCGGGCGAGCAGACGGCTAGCCTGCTCTGCGTTTTTGAACGGGCCAAGCCGCACGCGGTACATTGCCACCCCGTTGACCGACGCGGCGGTTACCTGAACCCTGCCGAACTCGGCGATGCGCGCCTCGACCCGTTCGGCGTTGTCGCGCTGCGCGAAGGCGCCAGCCTGGACAAAGACCCGATCCATTGGCTGTCTCGCCGTTGCGGCAGCCTTTGGTATGGTGGGTGGCATTTTTGCAACCCGAACCGGAGCCGAGCCTGTAACAAGGTCAGGTTTGCGCGTCGGCGATTGCGCCGACGGCAATTCGGCTGCCTCCGCGGGCGAGATCAGCGCAAACCGATAGCGCGGCGAAGGCGCCGTTCGGGACGGCGGCCCCGGCGACAGCATCGGCGGCGTGGGGCTGGACGCCATTGCGATTTGCGTCGATGACCCAGGGCTCGGCGCCGGCACCGAAGGCGGCGATGACGGTCGTGCCACTGTGGATGGCGCCGCGAGCCTAGCCGGCGCTGGGGGCGGTTCACCAGGCATGGCGGCGTTTCGCGATGGCGGCCAGACTGCCCGCTGTTCGAACGCGGCCTCTGGCGGCAGCGGCGCAACGTATCTTGACACCGACCCCGCGGTCGTAGCGACCGCGTCCAGAGACGCGGGGGCCGGAGGCGGCGCTGCCGCAGTCGATGTTTGCGCTACGAGGATCTGACCGCCGCTCCGCATCGCCTCTTCGGCGACCGCGATGCTCTGATCCTTCAATATTGTGACCCGGACAGGGGCCGTACCCTGGGTCTCAAACCCCAGTAACTGGGCTGCTCGCCGCGACACGTCGATCAGCCGGCCGTCGACGAACGGGCCGCGGTCATTGACGCGCAAACGAATTGAGCGGCCATTCGCGAGGTTGGTCACTTGCACGATGCTCGGCATCGGTAAGGTGGTGTGAGCGGCGGTCATGCCATTAAGGTCAAAGATTTCGCCATTGGCGGTTAACCGACCTTCGAAAGCCTCGCCATACCACGAGGCGACCCCGGTCCTGTCGTAATTGTAATCGACCGCCGGGTAATACCACACGCCATTGATTTCATATGGGGCGCCGACCCGATACGTGCCGATGCCGCGCCCGGCTGCGGCGCCGAGAGACAGTCTGTCAGGCGTCGATGACGCGCATCCCGCGAGCTCCAGGCCCAGAAAAGCAATCGCTACGCTAGCTCGCGCCCAGCCTGCGGCCGCGCGTGCCATCCCCGCCCCGCCGCCTGCCGCTCAGCCGTTCCTGCTCCGCTCCGGGCCAACCATCGCGTCGGCCAAATAGCCGACGGCACCGGCAAAATAGGTCGACTTATTCCAGCGCATGATCGTGCGAAAATTATCGTAGACCAGCAGCGCGGGGCCGCCGGCGCCGTCCGGCGTAACCAGCGACGCCTCGATCTCGCGGACCGCCAGCGGTCGCGCATCGACGCTGCGCACCCCCATCCGGCTCCATTCGCCGGTCGGCCGCCGCAATTCGAGCCCGGACCACCGGGTATCAAAACCGGGCGGCAGTAGTACTCGCCGGCCCCAGCTCTCGCCGTCGCGCCAGCCGAGGTGAGCAAGAAAATTGGCGATCGAGGCGAGCACGTCGGCGCGGTCGTACCAAATGTCGCGCCGCCCGTCGCCGTCATAATCGATGGCGTAGCGCAGGAAAGTCGACGGCATAAATTGACACTGGCCCATTGCTCCAGCCCAGGAGCCATTCATATTGCCGGGTCCAATATTGCCCTGGTCGATGATGCGAAGAGCCGAAATCAGCTCGCTGCGAAAATAAGGGCCACGGCGCCCGTCAAAGCCGAGGGTAGCGAGCGATGCAACGACGAGGTAGTTCCCAGTGATCTTGCCGAAATCGCTTTCCATCCCCCACAGGGCAACGATAAACCGTGGATCGACGCCATATCGCCGGTGCACTGCCTCGAGCAGCCCCCAGTTGTCAAATAACTCACGACGGGCGTTTTCGATGCGCTGCGGGCTCACCGTCTTTTGCAAATATTGCATGAAAGTCAATACTTGCTCGGGCTGATGGCGATCTAGTTCGATAACGTGCGGCAGATATTGTGCATAGCGCAGCGCCAAATCGACCGTCGAGGTGCGGATACCTTGGGCTGTGGCTTCGCGCCCGATCACGTAAAGAAAAGAGTAGAAATCACCCTCCGCGCCGATTGCCGACCCTGCCGGGATGCCGGCGAGTGCTGCCGGCACCGCGAGCAGCGGCACCGAAAACAACACCCGGCGGCTGTGGCGACGAGGTGTCATCGAAGAGCCCTCTGAAGCAAATCTTCCGCCATTTCTTGCCATAACCATGCGCGTTGGTGCAACGCAAGGGCGAGATCCATGGGAATGCTGCGGCAACGGCGCGTAACCGGCATAACAATGCGTTTACGCCAGCGGCGAATCGCGCGAGATCCGATCGCGGCGCCAAGCTTGACAAGATTGTGCTGCGCTCGTAACGCAACCGCCATATGATCGAATGCTTTTTGGGAGGAAGAGATGGCAGAGGTACTGGGTCTTGGCGTCACCCATTTCCCGCCGCTTTCAGGCACCGACGAAAGTATGGGGCGCATTTTGCAGCGGGTTCTCGACGACCCGGCCTTGCCCGAGCAATATCGCAGTCCCGATGGCTGGCCGGCGGCGATGCGCGAAGAATACGGTTCCGATCGGGGGCGCTCGGCTGCGCGCCGCCACCGCGAGGCGCTGATATCGGGGTTTCACAATGCGCGCCGGGTGCTTGACGAGTTCAAACCCGACCTCGTCGTCATCTGGGGCGACGACCAGTACGAAAACTTTCGCGAAGATGTGATCCCGCCCTTCTGTCTGCTCGCTTATGAGCGGCTGACGGCTAAACCGTGGCAATACCACCGCGCGCCGAACGCGTGGAACGAGCCCCACGACAAGGTCTTCGAATACAAGGGCCATCGCGAGGCCGGCAAATACCTTGCCACGAAGATGATCGAGTCCGGGTTCGACGTCTCCTATGCTTACGAGCCATTGCATCACCAGCTTGGCCACGCATTTTTGAACACGTTGCTGTTTATGGATTATGACCGGAAGGGCTTCCCATATCCGGTGCTGCCGTTCCAGGTGAATTGCTATGGCCGGCGCGTGATCGCGCAGGAAGCGGGCGTCCGCTCGCTGAGCGAGTTGCCAGCCGAGGGCGATCTCGATCCGCCCTCGCCGATGCCGTGGCGCTGCTTTGATCTCGGTGCGGCCTGCGCCCGCATCGCCGCCGAGAGCCCGTATCGCGTGGCGCTGATCGCCTCGTCGAGCTGGTCGCATGCGTTTTTGACCCGCAAAAACTGGCTGTTGTACCCGGATGTCGAGGCCGACCGCGCGCTCTACGACGCACTGCAGAAATCCGATTACAAGACGTGGCGCGAGCGGCCGCTGAGTGCCATCGAGGACAGCGGACAGCAGGAATGCCTCAATTGGGTGTGCCTGATGGGGGCGATGGACGCCCTCGGGCGACGGCCGACAGAGACCGCATTTGTCGAGACCTGGATCTTCAATTCGAGCAAATGCTTCGCCGTATATGAGCCGTGAGCCGTTAGGCCGCGGCAGATGGCCGAGCTGCCGGGCAAGGCGCTGGCGCAGGAACTGATCGGCGCGAGCCGAGAGGAGGCAAGCGCCACGCCTTTCTCCGCGGTTGTAGCCGCCGCCCGTCACGGCACGCTCGACGAGCCGGCGGTCGTTCGCCTGATGGGCCGGCTGTGGACGCTCGAGCGCATGTTTTACTATATCTATGGCGGCTGGGGCCAAGGGCTCGAAATCAACGACTTCCCGCCCTCGGTCAAATACCTGTTTTCGAAGCAGATTGTCGACGAGTCGACGCACGAGATGATGTATCTCGATGCGCTGTTACGGCGCGGCGCCGTCGCTACGCAGAAACAAGCATTCGAAGCGCCCTACGGCCGGTTCGCGGTCGACTCAGCGCTGGCTTATTACGTCTTTTCGCTCCGCAACCTTGCCACGTACCCGCACCCGATCCGCATCGCCGCCCTCAATCTCGGTCCGAAGGTCGTCGAATTCGGCTGGATGGAAGAATTGTCTGTAGCGACATCCGACACCGAATTGAGGGCGGTCTTCGCCAGTCAGGCGGTCGAAAACCGAAGCCACATCAACATGGGGCGCCGTATCGTCGAGGAATTCATCGGCCGGCCGGTTGACGCTGAGCTATGCCGCTGGGCGTGCGCGGTGGCGCGACGAGACTACGGCCGTTTCTTGCACGAGCTTAGCGATTTTGTGCTCGACCGCAGCACGGCACCGCCGCCGATGCCGCGGGTCCAAGTCACCGACTGAAGGATCCGGCATGGCGAGCCTCAAGATCGACCACGAGCGCTGTACAGAATGCCGGATGTGCTACATCGTCTGTCGCGAAATCAACCTGAACGCGGTTTATGTCGCGCTCGAACCGTTACACCGCATCGAGATCGATGTTGCGAAATGCACCTATCCCGGCTGCACCGCGTGCCTGATGTATTGCCCGGCGGACGGCTCGATCGTCGAAGCTGAGACCGGCCGCTCGCTGGTCCCACCGCCGCCCGAGGTGTGGCGGAGCTGACGATGCACGCCGGAACAGCGATGAGAGTGGCTCGTTTAGCAAGGAACTCGAAACATGCATCCGATCCTCGAAGAATTCTGCGAGAAATGGGTGTGGCCGACGATGCCGGGGGCGCTCGGCGCCGAGTTCCGGCTGCGTCTGACCCGCGAGCACTGCCTTAAAGGCTGGGAAATCTCGTTGAACCGCACACTGGCTGAGATCGACGAGGAGCTCGCCAACGACGACGAGGAATGGAAAAAGCACCGTGCATTGCGTGGTTATGCGGCCGAAGGCGTGCACATGTCGATCAAGCAGATGTCAGGGCAGCTGCTGTCGGTCGATATTGCCGACCAAGAGCGCTATATCGACTTGCAGCGGATGCGTGCCCGCCAGATTTGGGACGAATGCAAGCATTCGAAATTGCACGCCGACGTCCTTCTAGGCAAAGGCTGGATCAAAAGCGAACCTGAACTGATGCACCTGGCGCAGGCCAATGCGCAGCCATTGCCGGCTTATTTCGGGATGTCGATGATGTTTCCGCACATCCATCCTTTGGCCCGCGCGGCACAGAATTATTATCAGGAAGCTAACGCCTGCATCGGCATTATGGCTTATCTTGACCGTGTTGCCGACCCGCTGGTGCGCCACGAGCATCTCTCACAACGTGACGAGGAGCTCATGCACTTTATGGAAGGCAAATTCCAGATCGATTTTTTGTGCACCTCGCCGGAGACCCAGCGGCCGGTCGAAGAAGCGTTGGGCTACCTGCTGCACCAGATCGGCGGCATCAGCCCCTCACCCCAACCCTCTCCCCGCGCGCGGGGAAAGGGAGTCCGAGGCGGAGCCGAGGGCGGGTGAGGGGCAACTCGCGATGAAGCTGCGGATCGACTACGCGATCTGCAATTCCTGTGGGCTGTGCCGCGAGGTTTGTCCGGAGTCGGCGGTCCGCCCTACCCTGCTCGAACCGCGCCATCTGTACGAGATCCAGCCGGAGAAATGTACCGGGTGTGGCGAATGCCTCGACTATTGCCCGGCACCCGGCGCTCTGGTGGAATACGCGGCGGCATAGGGAAGACGGCGGCCGGTGGATGCGCCGGCCCTGCGAGACGGAGACGGATATGGCGCGCAAATACGATCTGATATCGAGCGACGGGCATCTCGAAGTGCCGCCGGAGCGGTGGGTGCATCGCGTCCCCGAAAAATATCGCGACCGTGCGCCGCGCACCGTGCATTTGCCGGATGGCGGCGACGCCCAAATGATCGAAGGCCAGCCATTGCTCGAGGCGAATTTTCTCGATCTGCGCGCCGGCCGCGCCGAAGGAACCTGGCAACCCTTCGGCCTTAAGGTCGCCGACGCCGCCGGCACCGGCTCCCCCGAGCAGCGCCTCAAGGAGCAGGACATCGACGGCCTCGATGCCGAAGTGTTGTTTCCGGCGATGGTCGCAGGGCCGGTCTTCTGGCGGAACATAAGCCATGACGAGGTCTATAAGGCGGTCATTCGCGGCTACAACGACTGGCTCGCCGCGGAATACTGCGCCGCGGCACCCGATCGCCTGATCGGCCTCGGGGTCATGCCGATCACTACTGTCGACGACGCGATCGCCGAGATGCAGCACTGCAAAAAGCTCGGGCTAAAAGGCGTCCAGCTCGGCGCTTTGCCGAATGGCCAAGGCTACCCAACCCCCGAGGATGACAAATTCTGGGCCGCGGCAATCGATTTGGATATGCCGGTCACCTGTCATGTCGCGTTCAACCGCACCGGTAGCAGGGCAAGCCAGCCTACCTTCAAGTATCCGAAGGAGGATCCGGTTCTGATGCAGCGGCTGCGCCGCCCGTTCCTCGAATGGATCTGCAATTTCGGTCTGGCGCCCTCGGTCAGCGTCGCACAGCTCGTGCTGGCGGGCGTGTTCGAGCGGTTTCCCCGGCTTAAGATCTTTTTTGCCGAGACGCGGCTCGGCTGGGTGCCGTTTTGGCTCGAACACGCCGATCTCTGGTATCAGCGCCATATCGGCTGGGCGCAGGAATACCTCGGCTTCAAACCGTTAAAGGAACTACCGAGCCATTACGTCCGCGAACACGTCTATTTCAGCGTGCAGTACGAGCGCGTGGCGATCGAAGAGCGCCAGCATGTCGGGGTCAACCGGATCATGTTCGCCACCGACTTCCCGCATATCGAGAACGAGTTCCCGAACACGCGCCCGATCATCGACAAGATCTACGCCGACATTCCCGAAGCCGACAAACGCCGGATCTGGGCCCAAAACTGCGTCGAATTTTTCAAGCTCGATCAAGGGGCGTAACCGCGGAGCAGGGCGAAAGGCTGGGGAAATGCGGGCAACTTTGCTCTCTTTATTGGGGATGTTGACGATGGCGCTCGCACCTGGTGGATCTGTGAATGCCACGGAGGGCGGCGGAGCGGTATATCTCGTCGCCTATTTCGAGGCGGCCGCTCCCGATGCCGCCAAGGTCGCGGCCGATGTGCGCCAACTCGTTGCCGCTAGTCGCAAGGAACCCGGCAATCTCACCTACGACCCGTTTCAGGAGATCGGCCGGCCCTCCCGCTTCGCGATCTTCGATGGCTGGCGCGACAAGGCCGCGCGCGAGGCGCATCGCACCGCGGCTACAATCGTGGCGTTTCGCGCCAAGGTGCAGCCATTGCTGGTCGGGCCGCTGGAGATACGCGAGCACAAGGGCTTTTCGATGGCGCCCCCGAGCGCGCAAGGCGGGCGCGACGCGGTCTGGGTAATCACCCATGTCGACGTGTTTCCGGCCGGCAAGGACCAGGCCGCGGCACTCGTTACGGCACTCGCCGAAGCCAACCGCAAAATGCCCGGGAACCTCTTGTTCGATGTGCTGCAGGTTGACGGCCATCCGAACCATTTCACCCTGGTCCAGGGCTGGCGCGACCGCAAAGCCTTTGA
>JAFAHP010000453.1 GCA_019237175.1 Alphaproteobacteria bacterium | reverse complement strand
TCACCGACTTCTGGCGATGGTGGGTGGTCCATCTCTGGGTCGAGCAGTCATTCGAGTTCTTCGCCGCGAGCATGAGCGCCTATCTGCTGATGGCCGTGGGATTGGTGTCGCGGCAACTAGCCGAGCGTGCGGTTTATTTCGAACTGATCCTGATCTTTCTCGGCGGCGTGCTCGGCACCGGCCACCACCTTTACTGGGCGGGCGGGCCCAGCATGTGGGTGCCGCTAGGGAGCATGTTCTCGTTTATCGAGGTGCTGCCGCTCGTCTTGCTGATCATCGAAGCGATCCAACAGTACCGGCTCATTCGCGAGCATCAGGTATTCAACTACCGATTGGCATATACCTACATCATCGGCGCCGCCTTCTGGAATTTTGTGGGTGCCGGGGTGTTCGGCGGCGGTACGCTCAACGCGCCGTTGATCAATTATTATGAACACGGCACGTTCCTGACGTTGAACCACGCCCACACCGCCTTGTTCGGCGCCTTTGGCCTGCTCGCGATTGGGCTCATCTATTTCTGCCTGCGGTACGCAGCCGCCGATCGCATGCCGTTTGGGGAGCGGCTCGGGCTGTGGGCTTTCTGGCTTTACAACGCCGGGCTCGGACTTTGGATCGCGCTCAATTTCTTCCCGATTGGCTGGCCTCAGCTTACCGCCGTCTACGAGCACGGCCTTGCCTACGCGCGCAGCATGACCTTTTACGACACGACGCTGCTGTGGCAATGGATGCGCCTGCCGGGGGATGTGGTCTTCGCACTCGGCGCGCTGCTGATGGCATGGGACTTTATCGTCAAGTCGCGACCGTTGCTGCCGCAACTGGTTGGCCGTTTGATACCAAGCTCGGAACCTGTGGAAAGCCGCGCCGCCGAGTAGCCCCTGCCGCCCCTCGGGGGAAGGACGCAACACGGAGGAGCGAGCGAACCGACCGCCTTGTCAAACGCGCCGGATCCGGCTAACGCGGCTCGAAGTGGCTGCTTTCGGGGCGGGGCCATGCGAGATGCAGCCCGAGCACTTGCCTCTGCACCCTCCCGCGGCGGTCATTCGCCCGCACGCTACCTTAAGGCCCGGCGCCGAGCAGCAGATGCTTTAGCCGCTGCGGCTCGCGCAAAAGCTCGCCCACCTTGGTCAGCGCAGCGTCGACCGCGTCGGCATACTTCTTTGCACCGCCGAAGCGTTCGAGCGTTTCCGGCGGAACGAATTTGATCAGCAGGTCGGCCGTGCCGGGCGGGACGCCGACAAAATGCACCATCAGCATGTTGTGCTCCCGCCGCAGCAGCATCGAGAGTGCCGCCGAGGCCTCGTAGGGCACCACCGGCGCTTTGCCGATCCCACCGCGGGCCATCGCGAGATCGAGAATATCATCAGCCGGGATCTGCACCGTCGTCGGCGTCTCGCGCAATCGGTTGCCGAGCAGCGGGCGCAGCTCGGCGGCGATCCGTTTTGTCGTGTCGATCAGCGCCCGCACACGCGCCGGATCATACTGCTCCAGGGTCCGCACGACCGCCGGGTAGAGCGCCTGGCGCGCCTCCATGCCGAACTCGAACCCTTTTGCGCGGATCCGGCCGACCAGATCCTTGCGACCGGCGAGCAGTCCAAACCGGGGTCCTTTGGTGCCGTATTTGTCGAGGCCTGTCGCGCCGATATCGACCCCCAGCTCGAGCATGCGCGGCTGGCCGAAGGCGGCAGGGCCGACCCGTGCGCCGCCGGCATCGTCGATGTAGACGAGCGCGCCCTTGTCATGCGCCAGGCGAACGACGGCAGCGATCGCGTCGAGCGGCATCAGGTCATAAGTGACCGCGAGCCGTGTCAGCACGACGAGCGAGGGCCGCTCGGTCGCGATCGTGTCGCGAAAGGCGGCGAAGCCGGCGGTGTCGATAAAGCGCGCGCCGGTTTGGCCGGCGGCGCGCACGACCGAGGGATGGCTGTGGCTCTCCGATACCCCGATCACGACCTCACCGGGTTTGACGAGCGCCAGATGGGTTGCCATCGTCGCACCGGTCAGCCGATTGAAGACGGCCACGTCATCTCGTTCGGGCGCGCCCCCGAGATGCTCAAGTGCCAGCGCGCTGAGACGCGGGAAGGACAGCGCCGGACCGATCTCATCATCGGCGAACTCAAGCTCCTCGGCCGACAATGGGATCGAATGCTCGAGCCCGGTAAAAATGTAAATGTTGCGCGGTCCGCGTTCCCGGATCAGCGACCAGGCGAGCTCGAGCTTTCGAAAATCGTCCTCGGTGCTCGCAAGAATTTTGCCCCGCGCATAAGGCAGGTTCGGCGCATGCGGGTTGCCGAAGCGGTCAACGGCCATTCGAACCTCCGAACGCTGTCGCCACAGCCTATATCCGCCTTTACCCCCCGGCTATGCTGCTGGCCCGCGAGACGGCCGCTCCTGCTGAGACGACTGGCGTTCCGATTGCTCTTCGATGGGGATTGCGCCGAACCCGAAGTTCGCGACGCGAACCCTCTCTGTCTCAGAGCTGGCCGCCAACAATTTCGCTTGCAATGGTACCCAGTCGTACCGTAGGGGTACCATGTGGTACCAACTGCTTGAGCTTCTCATGAGTATTCAGCCGTCTCGCTCTCCCCGCGCGCAAAGCCGGCGAGGCCACCATTGGCCCGGCGGAGCCGGCACCGGCACCCACACCCGAGCATCCCAAGCGGGTTGGCTGATCGTCGCTTTGCTCTTTTTCTTCATGTTGATCAACTTCGCCGACAAGGCGGTGATCGGCATTGCCGCGGTTCCGCTGATGACCGAGCTGCAGCTTAGCCCGCGCCAGTTCGGCTTGCTCGGCTCGAGCTTTTTCCTGTTGTTTTCGCTGTCGGCGATCGTTACCGGCTTCATCGTCAATCGCGTGCAAACGCGCTGGGCCTTGCTGGTCATGGGACTGGCCTGGGCGTTGACGCAGTTCCCGATGCTCGGGAATGTCGGGCTCGGCACGGTCATGGCTTCGCGGATAGCGCTCGGCGCCGCTGAGGGGCCGGCCTACCCGGTAGCGCTGCATTCGACGTACAAGTGGTTCCCGAACGAGCTGCGCGCTCTGCCGACTGCGATTGTCGCGCAGGGCGCCGGCGTCGGGATCATGGTGGCGCTGCCGGCGCTCAACTGGGTCATCTTGCATTATTCTTGGCACTGGGCGTTCGGCGTGCTCGGTGTTGTCGGGCTCGTCTGGTCCGCGGCGTGGCTGGTGTTCGGCCGCGAGGGGCGGCTGGCTGCTCCGACCGGTGCCACGGAGACGGTCGCGATCCAGCAGCGGGTTGCCTACCGGCAGCTGTTGCTCAGTCCGACCATCATCGCGTGCTGGTGCGCAAGTTTCGGCGCCCAATGGGGATTGTCGCTGGCATTATCCTGGCAGGGCGCCTTCTTGATCAAAGGGCTCGGCCTGTCGCAGAGCTCTATTGGGCTGCTCGGGGCGCTGCCGGCGGGTCTTAGCGTGGTCCTGGTGATCGGTACCGGCTGGGGGTCGCAGCGGCTCCTCGTTCGCGGCGTACCGAGCCGGGTGGCGCGGGGGATCCTCGGCGGCGCGTGTGTCGCGTTCGGCGGCGCGGCCATGGCCCTCATGCCGTATGCACCGGGGAACGCCGCAAAGATCGCCTTGACGACGCTCGGGGTGGCCGTGCCTTCGGCCATTTATGTGATCGGCCAGACCGTCGTCGGCGAGATTACGCCGGTGACACAGCGCGGCGCGCTTCTCGCGATCGGCACTGCCGTCAGCACCTCGGCCGGGTTGCTGGCACCCTATGTGATGGGCAGTGTCATCGAGACGGCGACAACGCCGCTCGCCGGGTTTAGCGCTGGATTCATGATTTGCGGCATCATCATGCTGGTCGGGGGCGTCATCGGAATGGCGCTGATCCGCCCCGAGCGCGAGGCGAACCGATGGCTGAGGGGAGTGCCGGAACAGGTGACCGGAGCGGCGTAAAGCGCGCTTCGCGGCGAGACCCGTCAGGCTCACAACGGCTTTCAACTGCCTCGCGCCGGACCGACAAGCGTCTACTCTCGATCGCCGCCCAAGCCAACCTGTCGGGCGCCGTCGGCGATTCACCGGGTCAAGGGTCAGGAATGAGAGTCGCCCAGCAGCACCGCGGTGCTATCCTCAGCATCGACGGTTGAGCTTGGAACCCGCATCATGTCTGAACGCTTCACCGAAACCTTGCGTGCCGCGAGCGAGCCTTCCTGGTCCAACGCCGTCGGGCACCGCTTTGTCACGGAGTTGTTTGCCGGAGCCGTGTCCGATGCGGTGATGGCCCGCTATCTGATCCAGGATCACCGCTTTCTCGATACCTTCCTAACCCTCCTTGGGGCGGCGCTGGCCAGCGCCGACACGTTTGTGGCCAAGCTTCATTTCGGACGCTTTATCGGCGCGGTGTCCGGCGAGGAGAACACCTATTTCCTGCGCGCGTTCGAGGCGCTCGGAATCACTCAGGATAGGCGTGCGGCCGATCCCGACACCGCGGCGACCGCGGGCTTCAAGGCGATCATGCGCGAGGCGGCGCAAACGCGCAGCTATGCTGCGGCACTCTCGGTCCTCGCTGTGACCGAGTGGCTCTATCTCGACTGGGCCTTGCGCGCTCCCAAGCCATTGCCGCAGAACTTCGTTCACAGGGAGTGGATCGCGCTGCACGACAGTCCGGCTTTGCGCGGCTTTGTCGATTTCCTGCGGGCGGAATTGGACCGGGTCGGCCCCGTTGATGAGGATTTGTGCCGCAGCTTCTTTCGGCGGGCTGTCGCCCTCGAGCTCGCCTTCTTCGATGCCGCCTTTGACGAGCCGAGCTGATGGCGCGCTTAGAGCGACAAGCTGACTTGACGCTCCGTTGCTTCCTCTGCTGCGAGCGA
>JAFAHP010000429.1 GCA_019237175.1 Alphaproteobacteria bacterium | reverse complement strand
ACTCCGCCGCGGCCGTCACCGAGGATCTGGACCTCGATATGACGCGGCCGCTCGAGGTAATGTTCGAGATAGACTTCGCTGCGTCCAAAAAACGCGACCGCCTCGCGCTGCGCTAATGGCAACATCCGCGCGAGTTCACCCTCATCGCGCGCAATCCTCATGCCGCGCCCGCCCCCGCCGGCAGCCGCCTTGATCAGAACCGGATAGCCGATCGCATCGGCCGCGATCCGCGCGGCGGCAAGGTCGCGCACCGCGCCCGAAGAGCCGCGTACGGTTGGAATACCGAGGCGCCCCATCGCCTCTTTGGCCGCGATCTTGTCGCCCATCAGCCGGATATGCTCGGGTGCCGGTCCGATAAACACGAAGCCGTGCTCTTCGACCGCCACCGCGAAATCCGCATTCTCGGCGAGAAAGCCTAGACCCGGATGGATAGCGTCGGCCCCTGTGATCGTCGCAGCGCAAAGAATTGCGGCGATATTCAGATAGCTGTCGCGCGCTGCCGGGGGACCGATGCAGACGGTCTCATCGGCCAGCCTTACATTCATGGCATCGGCATCGGCGGTTGAATGCACCGCCACCGTCTTGATCCCCATCTCGCGGCAAGCCCGGTGGATACGCAACGCGATCTCGCCACGGTTGGCGATCAGAACCTTCTCGAACATCGCCGGCGCCGTGAATGGCGGAATGCGTTCCGCTTTTCCGCCCTAGGTGGCTTCGTGGCGCGACTGGACCGTATAGTGGCAAGGCCACGCGAGGTCAGGCAGCGCATCCCGCCGGGCAGGGTCATTCGATAAGCATCAGCACGGTGCCATATTCGACCGGCTCCGCGTCTTCGACCAGGATTTGAGCGACCCGGCCGGCGCGCGATGCGCGGATCTCGTTCATCACCTTCATCGCCTCGATGATCAGCAAGGGCTGACCTGGTTCTACGACGTCGCCGATCCGGACAAAGGCAGGTACGCCGGGCTGCGGCGCAAGATAGACCGTGCCGACCATCGGCGCAATCACCGCCCCGGGATGTTCGGCGGCCGTGCTGGCGGCATCCGCACCCGCGGCAACCGGAATTGCGCCGCCCACCGTTCCCGTCACCGCCGCTATGGTCGAGCCTCGGCGTGACACCCGCACCCGGCGACTGCCAACCGCATATTCGATCTCGGTCAGATTGTTCTCCGCCAACAGCTCAGCGAGCACGCGGATCAGGTCTGGATCGGGCGATAGTGCCGATGGGCGGCGTCGGCCGAACCTCAAAGTTCCTCCTTGCCGGAATCGTCTTCGATCAGCTTAGCGATGGCCTCGAGCGCCAGCTCATAACCTTGTGCGCCCAATCCGCAAATTACCCCCGACGCGGCAAGACTGACATAGGAGCGGTGACGAAACCGCTCGCGGCGAAAGATGTTCGACAGGTGCACCTCGATCGTCGGCAAGTCGACCGCGGACAGCGCATCGAGGACTGCGATCGACGTGTGGCTCAGGGCGCCGGCATTCAGCACAATCCCATGCGCCGATTGGCGCGCCTCCTGGATCCAGTCGACGAGTTCGCCTTCGTGATTGGTCTGACGGAAATCGATCTCCAGCGCGAGTGCAGTGGCGCGCACGCGGCAGCGCGCCTCGATCTCGGCCAGCGTGCCGCGGCCGTAGACTGCGGGCTCGCGTACGCCCAAAAGGTTCAAGTTGGGGCCGTTCAAAACAAAGACGATAGGCAATTTCCGCCTCCCCGAAACCGTCCCGCTTATAACACGCGGAGGAACGACGGCAAGATCAGGGGCCGCGGGGCCACATGTCGCCCTAAATGACCCGACTTAGACCCTTGCTCGAGGAGCGCTCCCGGCACCGGCCGCAGGTGAATTTTTGTTCGTGGCCCGAGGCGCCGGGGGCCACTCGCGAAGGTCTTTGCGCACCCCCAAGAGCCGGGCATAGTGGCCCGTCGCGCTCCAATCTCGCGGAGAAAGCTGTGGCCATCACACTTTACGATCTCGCCGGCACCGAGTCAGACCGGCGGTTTAGCCCGTTTTGCTGGCGCACAAAGATGGCGCTTGCCCACAAGGGGTTGGAAGTGGAGACCATTCCATGGCGCTTTACTGAAAAGGACAAGCTGCCGCAGCCCAATCAGGGAAGGGTTCCGGTCATCATCGATGACGGCCGCGTTGTCCATGATTCGACCGCGATTGCCGAGTATTTGGAACAGCGTTATCCCCACCATCCATCGCTGTTCGGCGACGCAGCCGGAAAGGCGCTGACCCGATTTGTTCAGAACTGGACCGAGATGGTCCTGCAGCCTGGACTGATCGGATTTGTCGTGTTTGATATCTGGCGGCACGCCGCGGCGCAGGACCAGGAATATTTTCGCAAGTCGCGCGAAGAGCGGTTTGGGACGACACTCGAAAATGTCGTCAAAGATCGCGAGGCTCGGCTGCCGGCGTTCCGTGACAGCCTGGCACCGCTGCGCCGCACGGTCGAGCGCCAGAGGTTTCTCGCCGGTGATGCCTCGGCTTATGCCGATTACGTCGTCTTTGGCGCGTTTCAATGGGCCCGGGCGATCAGTGATTTCGAGTTGCTCGCCGCGGATGATCCGGTTGCCGCCTGGCGCGGTCGGATGCTCGACGCGTTCGACGGCATCGCCCGCAAAGCCCCCGCCTATGGCGGCTAGACAATGGCCACAGCCGCGATCACCGTACCGGCGCTGATTGTTCACGTCCTCGCCGCGGTGGTCTGGGTTGGCGGCATGTTTTTCGCCCATCAGGTACTGCGTCCGTCGGCTGCGGCGCTCGATCCGCAACCGCGCCTGACGTTGTGGATGCGCGTTCTCGACCGCTTCTTCTGCTGGGTGCTCGCGGCGATCGCGCTGTTATTGGCCAGTGGGTACGTGCTTGTATTCGGTGCCTACGGCGGCTTTCGCGCGCTGCCGCTCTTTGTCGAGCTCATGCAGGCGATCGGCATTCTGATGATGCTGCTATTCTTTCACCTCTATTTCGCACCCTGGCGCCGATTTCGCCGCGCCGTGGCGCGGCAGGATTGGCTGGAGGGCGGGCGCGAGCTCGCGCGAATCCGGACGATCGTGACGATCAACCTCGTGCTCGGAGTGCTCGTCGTCGCGATCGGCGGCAGCGGGCGTTATTGGAGCTGATGCACGTCGTCAGCTGCGGCCGCCCGAACCAACAAGGCCGCCGCATCGATCCGGCGCATCCCGGCGTTCATCTTGGTAGCGCCATCCGGCGAGATCCAGATCGCGTTGAGGCCTCCGTCGTCCCTTGGGCGAAAGCGCAATGTGCTCTCCCCTCTTTGTTCAAAGACGAGTTCGTGGCCCTCGATGTGCCCTCGACGGCGGTGCCACTCTGCTGGTTCGCCCTTGTCGATGCCGGGTCCCACCGCGTAAATCGCGGTCAGATCACGCCCGTTCACCGCCTGCAAGGCAATCAAGACTTCGCGTCCATTCGGGTAGAAGCCATACCAGGCATCGTTAGCCGCGGGACCTGCTTCGTCGTCACGGCCCGGAGCCGAAGC
>JAFAHP010000354.1 GCA_019237175.1 Alphaproteobacteria bacterium | reverse complement strand
CTCGGCAACGGCATCAAGCACATCGTTTACATCCAGTTCGACAATGTCCACTACCGACGCGATAACCCGAACGTCCCCTCGGATCTCGAGCAGATGCCGAATCTGCTGAACTTCCTCGAGCAAAACGGGGCATTTCTGACCAATCACTGGACGCCGCTGATCTCGCACACTTCAGTCGACATCTTGACATCCTTGACCGGCGACTATGGCGACAAGTTCGGCATCCCGATCGGCAACAGCCTGCGGTATTTCAACCCGGATGGCACGAGCACGGCTGCCGGCTCCTTTGCTTACTGGACCGACCCGCTCGATTCATTCGGCAGCAATCCGACCGACACGACACCGGAAATGATCGACCGGCAGGGCGTCATTCATCCGGCACCCTGGGTGCCGTTTACCCGCGCTGGCTGCGATGTTGGCGCGTTTTCTGTAGCGAATATCGAACTCGAAAATACCGGGCTCGACATCACCACGGTGTTTGGCGTCAATTCGCCAGAAGCGGCGGAAGCGAAGGCAAATTCGGATCTAGCAGCGGCCGATTTCGATGGCATCGCGATCCATTGCGCCAAAGGCAGCCCGCTCTGTGCCACAAACGGCAAGCCGGACCTGCTGCCACAGGAGCCAGGTGGCTATGTCGGCTACAGCGCTCTTTTTGGCAATAAGAACGTGGCCCCGCAGATTTCCCCAAACGGTCCGGTCACGGATCTTGACGGCAATGTCATCACCGATGGCAAGGGTCACGTCGGCTTCCCGGCGGGTTTCGACCCGTCGGCGTCGCAGACTTTGGGCTATCTGGGCGCAATGCTTGAGCACGGTGTGCCGGTGGTCTACGGCTATATCGAGGACGCGCATGACGACCACGTCAACGATGTCGCTTTTGGCCCCGGTCAGGCCGGCTATGTCGCCCAGCTCAAATCCTTCGACAACGCGTTCGGCAAATTCTTCGCGCGGCTCAAGAATGACGGCATCGACCAGACGAACACGCTCTTTATCATTACCGCCGACGAAAATGACCACTTCGCCGGGGGGCCGCCGTCGCCGGCGAATTGTGACGGCGTCACGACCCCGTGCAGCTATGCCAAAATCGGCGAAGTCGATGTCGATCTCAGCCAGCTTCTGGCGACCGAGTTCGGCGAGGGATCGCCTTTTTTCGTGCACAGCGACGATGCGCCGACTTTCTACATCAACGGGAACCCAGGCCAGTTGACCGCGCTGACCCGCCGCTTTGAGCACGAAGCCGGTGCGGCTACCGTCTTCAACCCGATCACCGGCAACACCGACGTGTTGACCCAGCGCCTCGCCGACCAGCAGGAGCAGACCCTCTTACACATGGTCACGGCCGACCCGAACCGCACGCCGAACTTCATCCTGTTCGCCAACCCCGACTATTTCCTGTTCGCGTCGGGCAATACGGCGCATTGCGTACCGCTCTCGAGTTGCTCGGTCGAGGAACCGGGGTTCGCGTGGAACCATGGCGATTTCCAGCCGCAGATAACCAACACCTGGCTCGGGTTTGCGGGGCCCGGTGTCGAGAAGATCGGCGTGACTGGCGCATTTTTTTCCGATCACACCGATATCCGGCCAACATTGATGTCGCTCGCCGGGCTGACCGACGACTATAGCCATGACGGTCGTGTGCTGATCGAGATCATGACCGATGGTGTTGTTCCGGCGACATTGCAGCAGCACCGCGCCACGTTCAGCCGCCTCGCCAGCATTTACAAAGCCATCAACGCACCGCTCGGGCCGGTCGGCATGACGAGTTTGCAGCACGCCACCGCGGCAATCGACGGTAGCGACGGCGCCTATCTCGCCTTCCTGAGCGAGCTGAAGGCCTTTACCATCGAGCGCAACACGATCGCCGGGCAGATGATCCAGATGCTGGAAGCCTCGGAATTCGGCGGGGCGCCGTTTAATGATATCGCGGCGCAGGTGGAGTCTACGCTGGGTCAGGTCGTGTTGAGCTCGGTCCCGTGATTTTCGCTTGCTTAATCGCGCGCATCGGGGCATGCATGCGCCCACCTTTCAATAACCCGGTCGCGCCTGGGAGCGACCGGTAAACCCTCCGGAGGAAACGTGAGCCGACCCCGCGCTGCTGATGATTTTGCGACGATCGCCGCGCGCCTCGCGGAACTGCGCCGCGAGCGCGAAATGGCCGCCAAGCAAGACAATTCGGCCGCCGTCGATGCCGGCGATGGCCCCAAAGTACCGAGGAGTTTGGACGGACGCGCCCGGCCGGACAAGGGTGAGCTGCCCGGTCTCGGTGTCGGCCGCCGTTATTTGCCAGCGCGCCAAAGATAGGGGTTTTCACGCAGTTTCGTGCAAACCCGGTCATCCCCACGCTTGACCCCGGCCGACCCGGCGATCCGCGTCGAAGCCCCACGGAACAAGTCCGGCTCTGACGCACAAGAGTGCCCTGGAACTGAATGAGAATTGGTTTAGGCTTGCACGACGGCGCCGTGATCGATCACGCATCAGCGGTTCGGTAGATCGAGCGGATAGATCGGGCGGCGCACCCTGGTGAAGCGCAACTGTCCGTAGTCCGAGGTGCATACGCCGACCCCGGCGCAGTCGATGACCGCCCGCGCCGCCCGGCCAAGCCCGGCGCGCCAATGGATACGGCTTTTCAGCATCAGA
>JAFAHP010000651.1 GCA_019237175.1 Alphaproteobacteria bacterium | reverse complement strand
CGACAGCGGACTGCGCCGCTTCGACCGCGATGTCTTAGCCCAGCCCGGCGTCACCCACGTCATCGTCATGCTCGGCACGAACGATCTGCGCAACCGGTGGCAGAAGCCGGAGGAGGAGCCTGATGCGGTGCAGATGATCGCCGGTCTAAAGCAGATGGCGGCGCGCGCCCACACCCGCGGCATCAAGATCATCGGTGCCACGCTGACACCGTTCGGCAACGAGACTTATATGGCCAATGCCTGGAACCCGCAGCGTGAGGAGATCCGTATAGCCGTCAATAACTGGATCCGCGAGGGCGGCGCCTTCGACGCGGTCGCCGATTTCGATCGGGCGTTGCGCGATCCGGAGATCCCGACCCAGATGCTGCCGAATTGCGATTGTGGTGACGGCCTGCATCCGAGCGATTCCGGCTATACCCGCATGGGCGACACAATCGATTTGGCGTGGTTCGAATGAGCTGACGCCGCGGCCGCGCGCCGATGGCGCCAACCGCGGCGATCAACGCGCGGCGAACTGAGTAGCACCGAACGTGTTTTCGCGCTCGGTCTCGCTGATTTGCCGGTCGGCCTGGTGGTCGGTGAGCACCGCAAGTCCGCGTTGCACCGCCGGGCGGGCAGCCGTCTCGTCGTACCAGTGCTTGACGGCGGGATAGTCTTGGAGGTCGATGCTGCCCCGCTCAGCGAAGCGGGCGCCGGTTTGGACGGCGGTGCGGATCCACGGGAAGGTGATGATGTCGGCCATGCTGTATTCGTCACCGGCCAGCCACGGCACTTCTTCGAGGCGATGGTTCAGCACCCGGTGCAACCGCTTCACTTCATTCGTATAGCGCTCGATCGCGTAGGGGATCTTCTCCTTGGCGTAGGCGCCGAAATGGTTCCATTGGCCAAACATCGGACCGATCCCGCCCATCTGGAACATCATCCATTCAAGGCATTTGTAACGTCCGATCGGATCTTTCGGGATCAGCTTGCCGCCACACTTTTCCGAAAGGTAGATCAGGATCGCCGCCGATTCGAAAAGCGTGAAGGGTTTGCCGCCCGGCCCGTCGGGATCGACAATCGCGGGGATACGGTGATTTGGCGTTATCTTCAAGAACTCCGACTTGAACTGTTCCCCGGCACCGATATCCACCGGGATCACCTTGTACTGCAAATTAAGCTCCTCGAGCGCGATGTGCACCTTATGCCCGTTGGGCGTCGGCCAGCTCCACACTTCCAGCATCACAAACCCTCCTGATGAATGCGCATCCCGGAGGAATCCGGGGCCCGCAGCAATATTAAGTATGTCACGAGCACGGCGAAACCTCCGCGTCGCCGCTTACTTGGTCATGTGCGTTGACTATCTAGAGCGACAAAACCATCTTTCCATCATAGGAGAGGGATCGATGACGAGCGTGAACATTGCCGAGGCCAAAGCCAAGCTGTCCGAATTGCTCGACCGGGCGCTCGCAGGCGAGGACATCGTCATCGCGCGAGCCGGGAAGCCGCTCGCGAAACTCGTTCCGTTGAGGCAATCAGAGGCGCGCAAGCCGGGGGCTTGGCGCGGCTGGGAAGCGTCCGCCGAGGCATTGCTGGCACCGATGGATCCGGAGGATCTCGATGCGGCGGAGGGTAAATTTACCGACGAGTTTGGGGTTACCCGGCGGAAGTCCGATGCAACGTGAAGCTGTTGCTCGACACCCACGCGGTGCTGTGGTGGTTCATGGACGATCCGCATTTGTCCGCGCGCGCGAGGGCGGCGATCGCCAATCCCGCTAACCAGCTTATAGTCAGTGCTGCTGTCGGATACGAGATCGCTTACAAGCAGAGTTTGGGACGCTTGCCGCCTTTGCCGCAACCTCTGCCTCGGCGATTACTCAGGGAGAGCATCGAAATCCTGCCGATTACGCTTGATCACGCTCTCGCCGCTGCGGCACTCCCTGGACCACATCGCGATCCCTGGGATCGCATCATGATGGCTCAGGCAGTGGCGGAGCAATGCCTGATGGTAACCGTGGACAAAGTGTTTTCCGACTACAAGATCCCGGTCTTGTGGTAGCTGGCCGCTCGCGTCAATTGCGGTCCTCTGCGGCCAGACGGTGGAGAACGCTTGCGTCGGCGCCGTAGCGCAGCCATTCGCCGAGATGCTCCATGCCGAGGCGGTGATAAAAGCCGCGTGCTGGGTTCCAGTCGAGCACGTGAAAGTCGATGCGGCCCCATTTGCGCTCGACCGCGATCGCCGCCAGTCTCGCCATCAGCCGCCCTCCGACGCCTTGCCCCCGCGCCGCTTCGGTGACGTAAAGATCTTCGAGATACATGCCCGGCCGGCCGAGCCAGGTCGAAAATCGCGAGTGGAACAGGGCACAGCCGGCCGGCTCGCCGTCGAGAAACGCGAGAACGGCCTCGAACTGGCGGTTGCGCCCAAAACCGTGGCGACGCAGATCACCCTCGGTTGCAACGACCGCATCGGGCGCCCTTTCGTAGACGGCAAGCTCGCGGATCAGCCGCAGCAGCAAAGGGACGTCGTCGGGTTCGGCAAAACGGATCGTAATCCGCGGGTTTGCAGCCGTCATCGCTTGCGCGGCCCGCATGGGGGCGCGGCGCTATTGCTGGCAAGGATAGGATCAGCGCCGAATGTGCTGTCGGACCAAAACCGTCCCAGGCCGATAGCGATTTTCCGCCGCATGCAAACTTCCCCTTACGCCTCTGGCGAGATCGCCCATCCGGGCTGCCGCTGCTGATATATGATCCCGGCTCCTATCGAACGGGAACGGTAATGCTGAACCAAGCGCAACACCGCTTTCTCGACAGCCGCCGGATCGCCCATCTCGCGACCGCCGATGCCGGGGGCACGCCGCATGTCGTGCCGGTGTGCTTTGTCATCGCCGGGAACTCCGCCTATATCACAATCGACGAGAAGCCAAAGGGCAATCCCCGCGCGCTGAAGCGCTTGCGCAATATTGCCGAAAATCAGCGCACAGCTCTGGTTGCCGACCGTTACGATGAAGACTGGCGGCGACTCGGCTGGGTCATGCTGCGCGGGCGTGCCGAGATCCTCGATAGCGGCAGCGAGCATGACATGGCACAGGAGTTGCTGCGTGCGCGCTATCCGCAATACCGGGAAATGCGGCTGGCCGAACTGCCGGTGATCGCGATCCGCATCGATCACGTCGGGAGCTGGGGTGATCTTTCCAGCGATCCCTGATCGCGGGTTCGCCGGATTTGTGGCCCCGACCGGCATGTCCCTCGCGCTCCGCCCGTGATCAGAAGAGCATCAACGGGATTGTCAGATGCGCAGTGAGAGTCAACGGCCGCGGAAATGCTTATAAAACTCGACAACTTGCGGGGATTGCTGGAAGCCGAGAAGAAGGGTGATGTCGCCGCCTTTATGGCCGCCGAGGGGGATCGTCTCGACAAAGTGATCGGTGACGCCGGCGCGGACCTGATCCGGCGCGAAGGCAATGTGCACCGAGAACGGTCTTTTGCTGAGGATCTGCTGGTTGGGCCCGGTTACCGCGACGAAATAGTTCAGGTCAAGTGCGTCGCCTTTGGCGGCAGGGCCGCGCTGGCCGATGACGATCACATCGATCGTCATCTGGACTGCATCGCTGCTGTAGTCGCAGCTGCGGTCGACCTCGCTCAACAACCCATAAAACGCCACATTGTCGGGCCGCAACTCGCCGCCTGTTCCAAATACCGCGGTGTTCGCAAGCGGTCGCAGGATCACCGCCGCCGGGCATGATTGCGCCGACGGCTTCGATGACGAGAATGGCAGCCAACTACAACACGATAATGCCAGGAGGCCGAAACCAGCGACGCCCCGCGCGACCCTCGCCCGGCTCACAGGCCGTTATGCGTGCCGTCGCAGAATGGCTTTTCTGAAGTGTGCTTGCAGCCGCACAACCATACCTCCTCGCTAGCCTCGGCGGTGAACGGAACCGGGGTGAGCCCGGTGCCTTGGTGCGAGCCGTCGCAAAACGGCTGGCTGGCACTGCGCCCGCAAGCGCACCAGAAATACCTCTTGCCCGCTTCAAGGTTGATGCCGTAGGGCTCTTTTTGCGCTGGAATCGGTTGCTCGGCCATTTTCTTCCCTACCGTCCTTCTGCCGATTTCCGCGCGCCACGGCGACGGTTGTGCGGCGCCGCGACTGTAAGCGAGTGGCAC
>JAFAHP010000037.1 GCA_019237175.1 Alphaproteobacteria bacterium | reverse complement strand
CCAGCAATGCGACGACGGCTGCTGACGGCAGCAGCTCGTGCAGCAAGTCGAGGCGTTTTCCCGCCAACTCAGTAGTCAACAGCTCGACCCCGGTGATATTGCCGCCCGGCTGGTTGAAGCTGGCGACGAACCCCGCCCGAACCGGGTCGATCCCGAGGTTGAAGACAATCGGGATCCTCGAAGTTGCGGTGTGAGCCGCGATCGCGGCCGGAGCGCCGGGTGCGACAATTACGGAGACTTGGCGGCGAACGAGATCGGCCGCCAAAGCGGGTAGTCGCTCATATTGGTCCTGCGCCCAACGATATTCGACCTCCAGGTTTTGGCCCTCGACATAACCCAGCTCGCGAAGGCCTTGCCGCAAGGCCACGAGACGGGCAGGGATGTTGTCGGACTCTCGCGATCCGCCACTGAGATAGCCGATCGCAGCGACCGACTGCTCGGCGCGCGCGGTTGGAACCGCCAAGGCGAGCAACAGCCCGACGGTGAAATCCCGCCGCCTCATTCGATGACCTCGTCGGCGGCGGCGAGCAGCGAGGGTGGGACAGCAACACCTTGGGCCTTGGCAGTTTTTAGATTGACCGCGAACTCGTATTTGGTGGGCTGATAGATCGGAATGTCGCCTGGTTTCACGCCGTTGAGGACCTGGTGCACGTCATCGGCCATCCGCCGCCCGACCTCGCCGAGGTCGGCCCCATAAGACATCAGTCCTCCCGCCTCCGGATATTCAGGCCAGGCATAGGCTGCCGGCAAGCGGCTCTTATTGACCAGCTCGACAATCAACGGATGATAGGCGGTCAGCGCAGCGTCGCTCTGCACGATGATCGCATCCGGCCGATCCCGTGCGATCTCCGCGAACAGGCGTTGAAACTCGGCCGGGGTCGACTGCTCGAGCAGCATACCGACCAGCGAGATGTGCAGCCGCCGGCTTACCTCAAGAAGCGGCGGGCCATCCTCCTGCCAAAATAAGCGCATATAAAGGGCTGCGACCGTGGATGCCGAAGGCACGACCTCCTTCAAGATTTCTAGGCGCTTTGCATCGACCTCCATCCCGGTCTGAACGGTGATGCCGGTGATGTTTCCGCCGGGATGCGCGAGGTTCGTCACCAGTCCTGATCGGATCGGATCACCGCTGGTGAACAAGATCGGTATGGTGCTGGTGGCCGCGCGGACCGCCTGCATGATCGGCGGGGTAATCGCGACAATGACATCGGGCTTGCCGTTGACAACCTTGCGACCGAGATCAGCATAGCCTTCGGGCCGCCCCTCGCCGGAATACCGCTCCACCGTCAGGTTTTGTCCCTCGACATCGCCCAACTGGCGCAGCTCAGCGAAAAACGCCCGATAGAAACGAATCCCCGTAGCGCTGATCAGAGAGACGGGGCCAGCGGGCCGGATAATCGCAATCCGGTGCCGGTTCGGCCTTGCCTGCGCCCAGACCCTTGGCGCCGCCGAGGCGAGCAACAGGCCCGCCATGACATCACGCCGCCTCATTCGATGACCTCATCGGCGCGGGGCGTGCCCCGTTCCCGCTCTTCATTGCGCACTCCCCGACAGCACGCGTTGACGTAGGCCGCGTTAATCGCGCGCTTATTTACTCCAGTATCTGACGCTGCCTTACGCCAACACTCGCATGCGCACGCGGCCGGGCTCGACCACAGAAAAGTGCCCCGCCCAATCGTCACGTGCGGTGATCAGACCGGCGAGTCGTGCGCCAACATCGCTCGGTCTGGGCATCGGTATGCGGAATAGTACGACGCCACAGCTTGCCGGTAGCGCCGACGCACGAGCCAGCTCGCCAAAATCCTTATCAAAAGTAAGCAGAATCCGCGACTCTTGCGCGGCCCGGGCCAGAACTTCGAGGTCACTCGCGCCCGGTGCTGCGCTCCGCACCCAGACGATGTCGTGGCCCGCGGATTTAATCATAGATACGGCGGCGCCCGGGAAGTTCTCGTTGGCGAGGAACCGCATTTCAAGCCGCGCTGGGGAATACCTTCTCCGAACTCAACGTATCCCGCGCATAAGCGAAACAGGCGATAATGTCCTCATGGGTGATGCCCGGGAAGTTCGCGAGGATATCCGCTTCGCTCCACCCCTCGGCCATCAGGCCGATAACGAACTCGACGGAAAGCCGCGTCCCACGGACCACCGGTTTGCCGGCGAGCACCTTTGGGTCGAGTACGATACGTGAAGGAGGGCTGGTCATAGGCGCAAGGTCCCTTATAGCAAGCGATCTTAGACGAGAACGCTGCGCGAGGCGATCTCGGCTCGGCGAGACGGGACGACGCCGGTGGTGCGCACACGTCGCCTCATTCGATGACCTCATCGGCGGCGGCGAGCAGAGAGGATGGGATCGTCAGGCCGAGGGCCGTCGCGGTCTTTAGATTGATGGCTAACTCGTATTTGGTCGGCTGGTAAATCGGGATGTCGCCCGGTTTGGCCCGGTTGAGGATCGCGTGCACGTCGTCGGCCATGCGCCGCCCGAGTTCGCCGAAGTCGCTCGCATAGGCCATCAGCCCGCCGACCTCGACGTAATAGCGGACGGCATAGATCGCCGGCAAACGCATTTTCTCGATCAGCTCAACAATCAACCGACGCTGCGGTAAAAGGGAACCTATAGGGCTCACTATGATCGCGTCCGGCCGCTCTTGGCCGATTTCGGCGAAGACGCGCTGGTACTCGGACGGTGTCGATTCCTGGATCACCATATCGAGCAGCGAGATTTTCAATTGTTGGCTTATTTCCCGAAGCAGTTGTCGCCCCCATTGTGGATAGACTGTGCTCATGGTCAGGAACGCGACCTTGGATACCGAAGGAACCACCTCCTTGAGAATCTGGAGCTGCTTTCCGAAAACCTCGTAACCCGCGTCGGCAGTAACCCCGGTAATGTTGCCGCCCGGGCGCGCCAGGCTCGTCGCCAGCCCGGCACGGACCGGCTCACCCCCTATCCAAACGATCGGTATTGAGTCGGTCGCCGCGCGGACCGCCCGCGCGACGGCGTCGGTGACAGCGACAATTACGTCCGGGTTCTGGCTCACGACCCGGCGAGCAAGATCGGGATAGGCTACGGGCCGGCCCTGGCCCGAGTACCGATTGACAGTCAGGTTTTGCCCCTCGATCTCGCCCCACCGCCGTAGCTCCTGGTAAAACGCCGACCACTCGCGAAGTCCCTTATCGCTGGTATCGGCGACCGGACCCGTGGGGGTGATGACTGCAATTCGGTGCTGCTTTACCGGCTCCTGCGCCCGCACCGACCGGTTTGCGCCCACGAGCAACAGCCCGACGGTGAAATCGCGCCGCCTCATTCGACTACCGGGTTAAGCGCACGAGCAATAATAGCGGGCTGGAAGTCGACCAGTTTGCCAGATCGACCCCTTACCATGAATGCGCGGTGGCAGATGGGTACGGACCTCCGCACACCCAGGTGAGAGTTACGATGTCCCTGCGGGCTGGGGGGCGGCTTGCGGCGCGGCGTCCTCCTGCGAGATGTCGCGGTTGGTGTAATCCGGCAGAAATGCCGTGGCGACGACGCTGACCACCGCGCAGAACAAGATGTAGAGCGCGATCACGTAGCCCGATCTGAAGGCGGCAAAGAGTGCCGTCGCGATCAGCGGCGATGGGCCGCCGGCGATGATCGAGGAGAGATGAAAGCCGATCGAGGCGCCGCTGTAGCGCAACCGGGCCGGGAAGCATTCGGAGATCAGTGCCGCCTGCGAGCCCCACATCATGTCGTGCGGCACGAAAGACAGGATGATCGCGATGAACATTACCGCGGGCAGCGCAGTATTCATCATCCCGAAATAAACGAACGCAACTATCCCGGTTGCAACCGAACCGATAAAATACCAGCGCTTGCGTCCGATCACGTCCGACAGATGCCCGGCGATTGGGGTTGTCACCAAAGACAATGCGGCGGCGGCAAGCACTGCCGTCAAAATAAAATCGCGTGAAGCGTGGAGGACCCCGATTCCATAAGTGAAGACGAACGCGGCATAGACGTAGAACGGTGCCTGTTCGGCCATCCGGCATAATGCCGTCAGCGCGATTTGCTTGGGATAGCGCCTGAACACTTCGAGCGCCGGCGCGCGCTCGATACGGTTTTGGTCGGCCAGGCGGGCAAACACCGGGGTCTCGAAGATGCTGAGCCGGATATAGAGCCCGACCCCGACCAGGAGCAGGCTCAGGAAAAACGGGATCCGCCATCCCCAGGTCAAGAAATGATCGCCCGACAATGCACTAAACGCCAGCACGGCGAGGTTGGCGAGAAAAAGGCCAGCCGGCCCGCCCCATTGCGGCCACGAGGTGATGAACCCGCGATGGGCGTTGGACCGGGCCCATTCCATCGCGATCAACGTCGCTCCACCCCATTCGCCGCCGAGCCCGACCCCCTGAATAAAGCGCAGGATGGTCAGGATCACGGCCCCCCAGATGCCGATCGTCGCATAGCTCGGGACAAGGGCGACGAGAAAGGTCGAGATCCCCATCAGCAGCAGGGTGACGATCAGTGTCGCCTTGCGTCCGATGCGGTCACCAAAATGGCCGAAGATCGCCGCCCCGATCGGCCGCGCGACAAAACCGACGGCATAGATGGCAAAGGCCTGCAACGTGCCAACCAGCGGATCGGATTGAGGGAAAAACAATTTCCCGAAGACGAGCGGGGCCATCAGCACGTAGAGCAGAAAGTCGTAGCCATCGATCGCCGATCCGATCGTGCTGGCAACAACCGCGCGGCGCAGTTGCCGGCTGTGTTCGGCATCGGAAAGCTGCAGTGCTGCCGCGTCGATGGCGGTCATCGTGTCCTCCCGCTGTTCGAGGTGCGTGGGGCAGGCGGTATGCTTGTCGCCGTCCGAGGCAACGCGGTGCCGGATGGCTATTTGTTTGCTATGCTAGCGGGATCGGGGGGTGAAGAAAAGCCGACGGCGACGGCGTCAGGCCGCGATCAATCGCCGTCCGCCGCGTTCGGAGCGACGGGACGGTCCACGAGGCCGGGCAAGAATTGCGTTGCATCGGCACCGTGCGTGGTTCGAGACGCGCTCCGGCTTTGCTGAAGCGCTCCTCACCATGAGGTAAGCCTATGATGGCATTAAGGAGGTTCTTCATCCTGAGGCGCCTCGCGGCCCTCGGGCCTACTGTTGGCACTGCTGTTGCGGCGGTAAACCCGAGGGGAGGCCTCGAAGGACGCAGCGCGTTGATCCAGCCTACCTGCCAGTATTTGCCCAGCCTCCACGCCAGTCCCGCCGCTCTCTGTTGAGTCGCGCTGAACTATGAGGTTGCCGCGGTCTGCGCTGCGCCGGCAGGTGCGGTATCCTCACCGTGCGAGATGTCGCGGTTGGTATAATCGGGCAAAAACGCCGTGGCGCTTATACTGACGACCGCACAGAACAGGATGTAAACCGCAACCGCGTAGCCCGAATGGTACGCAGCGAACAGCGCGGTCGCGATCAGCGGCGCCGGTCCGCCGGCGACGAGCGAAGCGAGATGAAAGCCGAGCGACGAGCCGCTGTAGCGCAGCCGCGGGGCAAAGCACTCGGCGATCAGTGCCGCCTGCGGCCCGTACATCATATCGTGCGGGACGAAAGACAGCACGATCGCGAGGAAAATCAGCGCCGGAATCATGCTGTTCATCATCGCGAAATAGATGAACCCGAACACCCCAACCGACACGGCACCGATCAGATACATCCGCTTGCGGCCGATGCGATCCGAGATGTAACCCGACAACGGGATCGAAATCGCCGAGAGGCCGGTGGCGACCAAGAGCGCGGTCAACAGGAAGTCGCGCGACATACCGGAAACCTTTGTTCCATAGACAAAGACAAAGGCGGCATACACGTAAAACGGCCCCTGCTCCGCCATCCGGCACAGCGCGGTCAGGATGATCTGCTTCGGCTGGCGCTTGATCACCTCGACCACCGGCGTTCTCGCGATGCGTCGTTCTTCGAGGATCCGCGCAAAAACCGGCGTCTCGAAAATGCCGAGACGGATGTAGAGACCGACCCCGACCATCACGATCGAGATCCAGAACGGCACACGCCAACCCCAATTGAGGAATTGGTCGCCTGAAATCGCGCTGAAGATCAACACCGCGATATTGGCGAAAAACAACCCGGCCGGACCGCCCCATTGCGGCCATGAGGTGATGAAACCGCGATGGGCGTTGGTTTTCGCCCATTCCATTGCCATCAGCGTGGCACCACCCCATTCGCCGCCGATGCCGAGACCCTGAATAAAGCGGACCACGGTCAGGATCACCGCACCCCAGATGCCGATAGAGGCATAACCGGGGACAAAGCCCACGGCGAAGGTCGACAGGCCGGTGAGCAGCAAAGTCGCGATCAGCGTCACTTTGCGCCCGATGCGGTCGCCATAATGACCAAACAGCGCCGCACCGACCGGGCGGGCGACAAACCCGACGGCGTAGATGCCGAACGCCTGCAATACGCCGACCAGCGGGTCGGATGACGGAAAGTACAATTTCGCAAACACCAGCGGGGCCACCAGCACGTAGAGCAGGAAGTCGTAGGCTTCGATGATCGTTCCCACGGTGCTGGCGACCATCGCACGGCGCAATTGCCGACTGTGCTCGGCGTCGGACAGCTGAGGCGATGCCGCTTCGGTTATTGTCATCCGCCCTCCCGATCCTCTCGCGGCCTCGTGGGCCGTGCTCTCGCTCCGGCGCGGCGCAGCGCCTGGACGCTGCCTTTCACAATATGTTGGCGGAGGGGGCAAGCGAAAAATCGATCAGCGCAGTCCGAGGTTGGCGAGCAACGAGGGGCGGACCGAGTCCAAATATTGCCGTACCGGGCTTGTCCAGTTCACCAACCGCCGTCGATGCCGATCGCTTGACCTGTGACAAACGCGGCGGCGTCGGAGGCGAGAAAGGCGATCACCGCGGCAACCTCGTCGGGGCTGCCGAACCGGCCCATCGGGATCGCTTTCGACCGCTGGGCAAAGCCCAGTTCGAGATCGTCCCCATATTCGCGGCGGTTGGTGCTGATCGCGCGCGAGGTGCGGATCGGGCCGGGGCAGACTGCGTTGACGGTGATCCCGATCGGCGCCAAGTCGAAGGCGAGCGACTTGGTAAAGCCGACGATCGCCGCCTTGGAGGCGGCATAGGTCGCACGATGGCGGCCGGGGCGGAACGCGGCCTTCGACGACACATTGACGATCCGGCCCCAGCCGGCTTTGCGCATAGGAGGCACTGCGGCGCGCGACATCAGAAAACAGCCGCGGGCATTGACGCCGAAGGTGCGGTCCCATGCCTCGACCGGCACATTTTCGATCTCGTTGCGGTCGGCCCCCTGCGGCGCCCCGGCATTGTTGACCAGGATATCGAGCCGGCCGTAGCGGCTCAGCGTTTCCTCGACCATGCGTCCGGCATCGGCTTCGACGCTGACATCGCCCAAAACCGACGATGCAACGCGGCCGGTTTTGACAATGGCTTCGACCAGGCTGTCGACGCCACCCCAGGAGGGATCCACATCGCTCGCGCGGTTGTGCTCGTTGGCAACGCCGGCCGGCAATACGTCGGCGACGACAACGGTGACCCCGGCAGCGGCGAGCGCGCGTGCCGTCGAATTGCCGATGCCGACCGGTTTGCCGCAGCCGGTAATCAGCGCCACGCGAGCGGAACTCGGCATTGCCATTCCTCTTTCTGATCGAACCGCGTCAACCTTATGGCACAGGGATTATTCCATCCTTGGCCGGCTTATGTAAGGTTGAACGCTCTACCGCCAGCAGCGAGGGCATGATGAGGAGAATTGCAGCCCTTAGCGCAATCCGGTGCTGCTTCACCCTTTCCTGCATCACCCGGTTGTTAGTCCCGCCGCCGGCGACAAACTGATCGTGAAATCGCGCTGCCTCACTCGATGACCTCATCGGCCTGGGCCAGTAGCGCGGGCGGGATCGTCAGGCCAAGGTCGTTGGCAGCTTTCAGATTGATCAGGAACTCGTATTTGGTCGGTTGGGAAATCGGGATGTCACCCGGTTTCGCGCCATCGAG